>JAGYMV010000119.1 GCA_018400355.1 Wenzhouxiangella sp. | reverse complement strand
GAGCACCCAAAACAGCGGTTGTGAAATCACCCTAAACCAACGGTAGTCCACCGTCAGCTCCAGGCCGGGCGCAATTTCTTTTAGCCGGTTTTGAATCTTGGGCCCCGCATAGAGTTGTGCCTCAAACTTGTGGCGCTCACCCGGTGCGATGGTGACTTGAGGAGAAGTGGCTGAGACCACATAACGCGGCAACCGATCACGATCCACAAAGCGGGTGCTGTAGCGATGAATCTCATCCGATGGCGGAATCCACGCTGCCAAGAAGTAGTGTTGAATCATGGCCGCCCAGCCACCTTCAAGGTCTTCGCTGAAGGCTTTGGACCGAATGTCACCATAACCAAACTTTTGTAGGCCTTGGCCGGGCTCAAAGACAGCCGCACCGTTGTAACTGAACCGCTCTGGGTTGGTGAAGGCAGGCCCTGCGTCTGAATAATCTGGCTCGGTGCGTTGGAGTTGGACATAACGCGCCCCGCGCCATTCGCTCATGCCGTTGTTGATGACTTCCATCACCAACTCCACGCGGTAATCCCCGCGATGGAATATCCAAGTGGCGACCACTTCAATGCCATCGTTTGACCAATACAAAGGCACTTCTAAGTCTTCTTGGCCTTCCTGCAACTCATAGGCGTCGGCATCGGTCTGCCAACGCGTGGTGTGGTTCGGCGCCGCCCCAGTACTCGAGATCAAACCAGCTTGTGCCACATACAGTTCGGGCAATTGTTCGATCAACAACGTAAACGGGCTGTTGGGCTCATCCACCGAGACCGGATAATCTTTGAGTCGAAGATCAACCAAAGTGCCGCCATTGGCATCGATGTCGACCGTCAGCACATCGGTGCTGACACCAATGCGTCTTGACGCCACCATGCTCGGTTCGGTCGGTGTGGATGATTCAGCTGAAGCCGCCTGGATGGATGGAAGCTCAGGCAAGTCATCGGGTGTGGTGTTGGTTTGACCGTTGCTGGTCTCTGGGGTGTCACTGGTGATTTCATTGCCGGCGACAAACTCAGCGTTGTTGCTGCGCTGGGCTGGTTCAAATTGTTCTTTTTGCCACTCCATGTAAAGCAACAAGCTCAACATGCTCAGCAAAATGACAAAAAAGGTTCTTGTGTTCATGGGTTATTGGCTTGTCTGTTGGCTTTTTGTGGAGTGGCTTATGATAGCTTGCATCAACTCATCTAGGCTGTGACGGATTTGTTTCGATGGGTATTGTCTCAAGTCCTGTCTAGCAAACACCACATAATCACGGCTGGGTAGCTTGTGTTGGTGAAGTCGAAAAGATTCCCTAATCAATCGCCTGACGCGGTTGCGATCCACAGCTCTGGCCATCAAACGCTTGGCGATGGCCAAACCGAGTCTGGGGTGGTCGGAGGGCATGCTCAAAATTCGAAACAGCGGGTCTTGATGTCTCCAAACAAGCCCATGTTTTGCATTTAAGACTTGGGCGAAGTCCGCGCTCTTTAATATTCGAGCGCGTTTCGTTAACCCAAAGCCCTCGGGCATGGCCTACGATCAGCTTGGGTTGGTCGCTGCCAGTCGCTTACGACCTTTGGCTCGACGGGCATTGATGATGGCTCGACCGGATTTGGTGGCCATGCGGGCTCTGAATCCGTGACGACGGGCGCGCTTGAGTCGGCTCGGTTGAAAAGTGCGTTTCATGGTTCGTTTTCCTTTGCAAAGATCGGTGTAAAAAAAGCTAAGATGGTGCGCTGTGGATAAACCCGCAACAAAAGACGTCAAGGATAGCGTTACCTGACCCCAGTAGTCAATAATAAATCGCTCGGAAAGCCTTGATAAAAGGTGATTTTACGCCCATTGCAAGCTAGACTGAAGAACTGATGAGCAACCAGCCAACCCAACCAAACTCAGCCAATCTGACCCAAGAGGGTCGCGAAAGCCTGTGGTTGGCTTGTCTGGCGCGGTTAGAACACCATGTGCCCTTAGAAGAGATCAACACCTGGATCAAGCCTTTGCGGCTGTCAGACCCCAGCCAGCCGGGTTTTTCGCTGGACGCGCCAAACGATTTTGTCTGTGACCAAGTCTCGGCGCAATATTTGCCCATGATTCAGGAGTTTTTGGCGCAACACGGTTTCACAGCGGACCAAGTACGTGTTCGGGTCGGGGAGAAAACTCGGCCCACGGTCATTTCTGGTGGTGAACGGCCACGGGCGGGGGAGAGCGACACCCTCGATGACCGCTACAATTTTGATAATTTTGTCTTGGGTAAATCCAATGAATTGGCCTTCGCAGCGGCCAAGCAGGTCGCCCAAAACCCTGGAACCGTCTACAACCCTTTGCTCCTTTACGGCAGCACGGGTTTGGGTAAAACCCACTTGTTACACGCCGCAGGTCGTTTTATTGCCCAACAAAACCCCTCTGCTCAAGTGATTTATCTGCACTCAGAGAAGTTTGTCAGCGAAATGATTCAAGCACTGCGCCGCGATGGGATCGATGCGTTCAAAAGACGCTATCGTTCGGCCGATGCTTTGCTGATCGATGACATCCAGTTTTTTGCCGGTAAAGATCGGTCTCAGGAAGAATTCTTCCATACTTTCAATACCTTACTGGAATCGAGACAACAAATCATCTTAACGTGTGACCGCTATCCCAAGGAAGTTGATGGCATTGAAGCCAGGCTTCGTTCTCGCTTTGGTTGGGGCTTGACGGTCTCGATCGAGCCACCGGATTTTGAGACGCGGGTGGCGATTTTGCAGAGCAAAGCGACCGATCGGGGCTTAGATCTTGATGATTCGGTGTCTTTTTTAATTGCCAAACGCATTCGATCAAACGTGCGCGATTTGGAAGGTGCGCTCAATTCATTGATCGCCAACGCCCGTTTTTCGGGGCGCCAAATCGACTTAGAGTACACCCAAGAGATTCTGCGGGACGTGCTGGCGGTGCACGATCGTTTGATCACGATTGAAAACATTCAAAAACTCGTGGCGGACTTTTACCAGTTGCGGGTGGCGGATTTGTTGTCCAAGCGGCGAACGCGGTCCATTGCCAGACCCCGCCAAATGGCGATGTATCTGGCCAAACAGCTCACCGAACACTCGCTTCCTGAGATTGGCAATGCCTTCGGCGGGCGCGACCACACAACGGTTTTGCACGCGTGTCGTAAAATTGAGGCATTGTGTGAAACCGATGGGCGTTTGCGAGAGGATCAGTCTCGGCTGATGCGGGAGTTA
>JAGYMV010000118.1 GCA_018400355.1 Wenzhouxiangella sp. | reverse complement strand
GTCACCACGCACACATCTTGGTGGTTTTTGGCGGCCGAGCGAATCATCGCGGGCCCACCAATATCAATTTGTTCAATGGCCGCTGGCAATGACAAGTTGGGGTCTTTGATGGCTTCTACAAACGGGTAGAGATTGACCACCACCAAATCAATGCCATCGATGCCATGGTCGGCCATCACAGATTGGTCCGTGTCGCGGCGGGCCAAGATGCCCCCATGGATTTTGGGGTGGAGCGTTTTGACCCGCCCGCCCATAATCTCAGGGAAACCAGTGTGTTCAGAGACTTTGGTGACCGCAACGCCAGCCTCGATTAACTGATCGGCGCTGCCGCCAGTCGAGAGAATTCGGAAACCATGTGAGACGAGGGCCTGTCCCAGTTCGACCAACCCCGTCTTGTCTGAAACGCTGATCAGTGCCGTGGGGTTTGAAGGGATCATGTGTTGGGTCTTTTAAAGTTTGTAGCGCGCCATGCGGTTTCGCAGGGTCGCGCGCGTGATACCTAAAATGTCAGCCGCCCGAGATTGATTGTGTTCGGTGTGCGATAACACCGTGGTGATCAGTGCCCGCTCGGCCTCGCACAAGATGACTTTGTGCAGGTTATCGGGTGGGGTTTGACCCATGTCATCCAGATATTGCTGGGTGGCCATGGACACAAACTCACCCATGCAGGGTGGTGCTTTGTTCTTTTTAGACTTCTTTTTTTTCGGTGGCGTTGGCTTGGACATCGTTGGGCAATTAGGCTAATGGGCACTCAATTCAAAGCAAGCCGATAACGATAGCACATCTCACCGCCAGCGCAAATCCCCCAAACAGGGCTATTTTGGATTTGTGTCCGTGTCACCCACCCCGTAGGCCCGACGATAAGCTTCGACCGCGGCCAGAGCGCCATTGTCATTTTCCCCAAGCCAAGCAACCAAGTCCGCGAGCTTGGCCACCGACACCACCGTGAGTCCTTGATCGGTGATGGATTGGACCGCTGAACGCTGGTCTTGTCCCCGTTCTTGCCGGTCAAGCGCGATTAAAACACCGGTGGGCGTGGCGCCCGCTTCACGGATCCACTGACACGATTCGGCCACCGAGGTGCCAGCGGAGACCACATCATCGATGATCACCACCCGACCTGTTAGGGGCGGACCCACCAACTGACCCCCCTCGCCATGGTCTTTGGCTTCTTTGCGGTTGTAGATGAAGGGCACATTGATGCCAAAGTCTTGATACAGCGCCATGGCCACGGCAGCCGATAAGGGGATGCCTTTGTAGGCTGGGCCAAACAACTGATCAAATGCCAAACCACTAGCAACGAGCGCTTGCGCGTAGCACCGCGCCAGCCCATCGATGCCTTGTCCATCGGCAAACAGGCCAGCGTTGAAAAAGTAGGGGCTGATGCGCCCAGATTTTAAAGTGAACTCACCAAAGCGCAAGGCCCGATAGCTGAGCGAGAGCTCTAAGAATTGACGCGTCCAAGGTTGCAACATGGTCTCTATTCTAGCGCCAAGCTCCGATGGGCGGTCATTGAGGTGACGCTTTTATGGGGCGTGGGGTAGACTAGGGCACCATGCGTATCATGAGCCTCAATGCCAACGGCATCCGCGCCGCGGCCCGCAAGGGTTTTTTCGACTGGTTGCCACAGCAACAAGCCGATTTTGTCTGCATCCAAGAAACCAAGGCCCAAATTGATCAGTTGGCCGATCAGGTGTTTCATCCAGCCGGGTATCACTGTCACTACCACGATGCAGAGAAAAAAGGCTATTCGGGGGTCGCGCTGTTCTCTCGCCATGAGCCAGACCAAGTCACTCATGGCATCGGATGGCCCGCCTTCGACATCGAAGGCCGTTGGTTGCAAGTCGATGTCGGCGGCTTGAGTGTGGTGTCTTTGTATCTGCCCTCAGGCACCTCCAAAGAAGAGCGCCAAGCATTTAAAGTCGAATGCATGGACCATTTCACGCCCAAGCTAGACGCCATGGCCAAACAGGGCAGGGACTGGGTCATTTGTGGGGACTGGAACATTGCCCACAAAGAAATCGATCTGAAAAACTGGAAAGCCAACCAAAAAAACTCAGGCTTTTTGCCAGAAGAGCGGGCCTGGCTTGATCAAGTCTTTGGTCCCTTGGGCTGGGCGGATGCTTTTCGTCAAATCGATCCCAACCCAGACCGCTACACCTGGTGGTCGAACCGCGGGCGCGCTTGGGACAACAACGTGGGCTGGCGCATTGACTATCAAGTGGTCACCCCAGGCCTGGCCCAAAAAGTGATCGGGGCCGATATCTACACCCAACAGAGATTTTCTGACCACGCGCCGTTGGTGATCGATTACGACTATGCCATCGAGCGCTGAGCACCCCACCGAGTCAGATTCCAACCCAAACATCACGCGGGGCTGGTCGGTTTATCTTCGCCCAGCGGTGTGGCGCATGTTGCTGCTGGGGTTTTCGGCAGGCCTTCCTTACATGTTGGTGTTTTCAACCCTCACCGCTTGGCTTCGAACCGAAGAGGTGTCCCGCACCGCCATTGGATTTTTTGCCTGGGTTGGGGTGACTTACTCCATTAAAGTGTTGTGGGCGCCGGTCGTTGATCGCGTCGCCTTGCCCATGTTGACGCGGTGGTTGGGTCAGCGTCGCAGCTGGATGATTTTGGCGCAGGTCGTGATCGGGCTGGGCTTGGCTTTGATGGCGTGGACCGACCCCACAACCGAGCTCACCCAACTGGCCTTATTGGCGGTGTTGGTGGCCTTTGCCTCTGCCACACAAGACATCACCATCGATGCCTTTCGAATAGAGTCCGATGAACTGCGCTATCAGGCCGCGATGGCTGGCACTTACGTTCTCGGTTATCGCATCGCGCTCCTAGCCACCGGCGCCGGTGCGCTGTTTTTGGCCGATCTGGTGGGCTGGACGGGGTCTTATCTGATCATGGCGCTGTTGGTCAGCATCGGCATGGTGGCCGTGGCCATATCAAAAGAACCCACCTTCACCGATCGTTTGGACATCGAACAAGACCCATTGGTGATTGCCTATCGGTTGCGCACGCCCATGAAAGGGTTTGGGGCAGACATGGGCGCTTGGTTGACCGGCGCGGTGGTGGCGCCATTCATGGACTTTTGGCGCCGACTCGGCTGGATGAGTGTGCCGGTTTTGGCCTTGGTTGGGCTGTATAAAGTCAGCGACATTTCCATGGCGGCGATGGCCAACCCACTCTATATTGATCTGGGCTACAC
>JAGYMV010000117.1 GCA_018400355.1 Wenzhouxiangella sp. | reverse complement strand
GGTCAACGCCGTGATCGATGAGTCGGCCAAACGGGGCAAGATTTCGATGTCGGCCGATGTGTTGTTGGCCATGAAGTTATTTAGAGAGTTTATGTTTGAACGCGTCTACATGCGGCCAGCCGCTGTGGCACAAGCCGACCGCGCGCGGCTGGTGATTCATCAATTGGTTGATCATTTGCTCGACCACCCCGATGAAATCCCAGCGACTTACCGCAACCAAGAGGCCGATCGACTCACGCAAGTCCTAGATTTTGTAGCCGGCATGACCGACCGCTATGCCTTGAGTCTGCACGATCGCCTGTTTCGACCCAGGGGTTTGGTTTGAGTTCACCCCCAAGCCAAACGTCGGATGTTGCATCAAATCCCCCGTCAGCGCTTGACGGGGCGCTCAGCGAAGACCCCTTGATTGCTGAGCTCGAGGAGGTCTATGAGACCGACTACGAGCTCGGACAAGACAACATCCAGTGGAAGGGTCTTGATCTTCACAACCCCGTCTTTGTCATCAGCGCGAGTTTGATTTTATTGTTTGTCGCTTGGGCCTTGGTTTTTCCAGCGGTGGCCAGTGAGAGCTTAGGCTCCATTCGTGGTGCGATCTTAAATGGCTTTGATTGGCTGTTTTTAACGGCGGGCAATTTGTTTGTGTTGTTTGCTGTGGCTTTGATTTTCTCACCCGTGGGCAAGATCCGATTGGGTGGAGACGAGGCCAAACCCGACTTTTCCAACATGTCGTGGTTTGCCATGTTGTTCGCCGCCGGCATGGGGATTGGCTTGGTGTTTTGGAGTGTGGCCGAACCGGTGGGCTATTTCACCGGCTCCAGCGCCACGCCCTTAGATGTCGGGGCGCTCTCGGTTGAGGCCCGATCGGCCGCGTTGGGCACCACCATGTACCACTGGGGCGTTCACCCATGGGCCATTTATGGCATCGTGGCGTTGGCTTTGGCTTTCTTTTCCTACAACAAAGGCTTGCCACTGACGCTTCGGTCGAGTTTTTATCCCTTGCTCGGTGATCGGGTGTGGGGCTGGCCAGGGCATTTGATTGACATCATGGCGGTGTTGGCCACCATTTTTGGGCTGGCCACCTCGCTTGGCTTTGGTGCCCAACAAGCCACCAGCGGTTTGGTGTTGTTGTTTGATTTTCCACCCGGGCTTCGAACTCAGATATTGATCATTGCTGGGGTCACCTTGGTGGCCTTGGCTTCGGTGCTCAGGGGCATCGACGGTGGGGTGAAGGTGTTGAGTAACATCAACATGCTGATGGCCCTAGCCCTGTTGGTGTTTGTGATGGTGGCCGCCTCTTCTCTTGCCGTCGTCCAAAACATCGGCGCCACCGCCGCGGGTTACCTGTCTTATGTGTTGCCATTGTCCAACCCCATCGGCCGTGACGACGATGCGTTCTATCACGGCTGGACGATTTTCTTTTGGGCGTGGTGGATCTCTTGGTCACCCTTTGTCGGTATGTTCATTGCGCGCGTCTCTTATGGACGCACCATCCGCGAATTTCTGTCGGTGATGCTGTTGGTGCCTGTGCTGGTGACCATGATTTGGATGGGCACATTCGGTGGCATTGGCATTGATCAGGCCACAGCGGGCATTGGTGAGTTGGCTGGTGGCATTCAAGACTCGTCTTTGGCCATGTTCCAAATGCTCTCGCATCTGCCCATGGCCAGCATCACCTCATTTTTGGCCATTGTCTTGGTGTTGGTGTTTTTCATCACATCATCGGATTCGGGCTCGTTGGTGATTGATTCGATCACCTCAGGTGGCAAAACCAATGCCCCGAAAATGCAGCGGGTGTTTTGGGTGATCACGCAAGGATCAATCGCCGCGGTGCTGTTGGGTCTGGGCGGAAGCACCGCATTGGGTGCCCTTCAAGCCGGTGCCATCAGCACCGCTTTGCCCTTCACCGTGGTGTTGCTGTTGATGTGTGTCAGCCTAGCGATGGGGCTATCGCACGAGCGCAAACTCTTGGCCGCCATTGAGCAGTATGAAGAAGGCGAGGAAGCCGCGGAATGGACTGAGCGCTCGGGCGGCGTCCAAGCCAGTCAGGCCAGCCAGGCACCCCACAAGTAGACTTCGCTCAATGACCGATCGATGCCACCTTCGGCATCAACGGTCCCTGCCGTGCTCCCACAACACCTCGCCAGCGCCCGATGCGCGGGCCACGACCCGGGCCACCACAAACAACAAATCCGACAAGCGGTTCAGATAATGAATCACCACCTCGTTGACGGGTTCTTGTCTGGCGAGTGTAATGACCCGTCGCTCAGCCCGCCGGCAAATGGTCCGAGCCAAATGCGCTTGTGCCGCTGCCAACGACCCACCGGGCAAAATAAAATCTTTCAACGGGGGTAGGTCGGCGTTGAGCCGGTCCAATTCTTTTTCAATGCGGCTGGTGTGGTGTTCTTTGATCAAAGAAAAATCGGGGACGCACAACTCCCCACCGAGATCGAACAAATCGTGTTGCACATCCAAGAGCATGCTCGAGATCGTTTCATCGTCGATCGTGGCAATCAACATGCCAATGGTGGAGTTCAATTCATCCACGGTGCCATAGGCCTCAACCCGTAAGCTGTCTTTTTGGGTTCTGGAACCGTCTCCCAAACCGGTGGTGCCGTCATCGCCGGTGCGCGTGTAGATCTTGGAGAGTCGATTGCCCATGTAAATCCTTCAATGATTGGTTGGATGATTGGTTTGATGCTTGTGTGTGGTCATTTTAAAAAATCTATTCTAATGGCTTCTTAAGAGCCGTGTCGTGAAGGCCCAAGATCGAGCGCCATCAGAAAATGCAAGGGATGGGCCATGTGGATCGCCCCCACAGCTTGGGGCGGCCGGGATTGCTCTCGGGATTGCTCTAGGGACAAGTGCCACGCTTTGGCCTTCGGGAATTTCTTTTGCAAATAAGCCAAGTGGGGGCTGGGGCGGGTCACGCTGGGTTCGCATTGAACCAGCAAAATGGGCGCTTCATTCTCCGAGACCACAAAATCGACCTCGCGTTGATCGCAATCTCTGAAATAACTCAAGCTCAGCGGACGACCGAACAAGTCCACTTGAGTCTCCACCCAGTGGAGCAAATGCACGGCCACCAACGCCTCGAGGCGGGCGAGGTTGTTCGGGCCTTGGCTCCAATCGTAAGGATAGGCTTTTTGGTCTTTTTTGATGGGCCGAAACCTCGGCCCTTGGGGCGGGCACACCAATGGCTTGAGCCGAAACAGCGCGTGGTGGTCTTCTAGCTGTCCAAT
>JAGYMV010000116.1 GCA_018400355.1 Wenzhouxiangella sp. | reverse complement strand
CAAGGGAATTGGGTAGGAATGAACCACCGCTTCGTTGGCCACATCGGTAGCGTGCATGCTGGCTGTGACAGCGCCCGCCATCCGATCCAGATCCCAACACAAACCATCGAGCAGGCGGGGCACCAAAGCCAAGCCGTCCATGGGACGCGCAAACGCCCGAATCAATGGCCCCTTGGTGTCTTGCAGGTCTCGCTGGTAGCCCGATGGCAGGCTGAGCACGGCGTCCAATTCTGCCCGCGCACCCACCACCGTGGCATGCAATGACCGCAACAGTTCGACCCCATCGGGGTTGTGTTTGTTGGGCATGATCGATGAGCCTGTGCAAAACACATCGGGGATGGTGACATAAGCAAACTCTGCACTGGCAAACAGGCTCAAGTCCCAACACAGCCTTCTAAGATCACCCGTGGCTGCCGACAATGCATCGATGGCTCGAAGCTCGACTTTGCCGCGGCTATTTTGTGCCGCTTGTGGGTTGATCACAAGCCGAGCAAACCCGAGCTCTTCGGCCACGCCTTGTCGGTCCAATGGGATGTTGACCCCGAAGCCCGATGCGGTCCCCAGAGGCGAGGCGTCCAGCCAATCGCGCGTGCCAATCGCCAATGCCGCGTTGTCAATGAAGACCTCCGCATGACCCGCCCACCACAAGCCCAGCGATGAAGGCATGGCTTGTTGCAAATGGGTGTGGCCTGGCATCACATCATCGCGGTGTGTGTTGGCTTTGGCCAAACACACCCCCGCAATCTCAGCACAGGCGGTTGCCAAGACCGTGAGTTGGTCTTTTAGATACAAGCGCAAAGCCACCGCCACTTGGTCGTTGCGGCTCCGCCCGGCATGAATGCGCTGGCCCAGCTCGCCCAAGCGCTCGCTTAGCCAATGCTCAATGGCCGAATGCCCATCTTCGAAACGCTCATCTAAAACAAACTCACCCGCCAAGAAAGCGACCTTTAAATCATCAAGCGCGGATCGAATCGCTGCAGCATCCTCCGCGCCCAACAGACCAATGCGCGCCAACCCCGCCGCATGTGCTGCACTGGCCCGAATATCAAACTCGAACAAGGCCTGGTCTAGGACCACGTCTTGCCCAGCCAAAAAGGCCATCACCGCCTCATCGACGGTCGTGTCTGCCTTTTGCCACAAATAGCCGGTCTTTTTGGTCATCGAACCACTCCCAAACCGTCGAGCTCATCGAACCCTAAGGCCACATTGATGTTCTGCACAGCCTGACTGGCTGCGCCTTTCAATAAATTATCCAACACCACCACAAAGCTTGCATGGTGTGGATCAGACTCATCCATGCACACGCCACCCATTTTCAGCCGAGGCGTGCCCACGACATCGCGGATTTCTGGGATGTCTGCTGACACCTCGATCAAAGGCTCTTCGTGGTACGAGGCCACCCACCGCTTTACGATGTCTTGGGCTGTCAGGGGGTGCGCCGCCTGGACGTGGATGGTCAAAGACAAGCCCCGAAAAAACGGCGCCACATGCGGGTGGAAGCACACAGGCCGACCCAGATGAAAAGAGATCTCTTTCTCATGCATGTGGCCACTGAGTTGATAAGGGATCACATTGTCTGCCAAGCGTTTGGGGTCATTGCGCGGTGAGGGGGTTTTTCCTGCACCGCTGTAGCCAGACAACCCAAAAATCACGGGTGGCGCGGACAACAGATCAGTCAACGGCCGCAACGCCATTTGTGCGGCCGTGGCATAACACCCTGGGTTTGAGATTCTGGTGGCGCTTTTTAAGTCTGCGCGATGCCACTCGGTCAAACCATAGACCCAAGAAGAATGGGTCTCAAACCGATAATCCGCGCCTAGGTCCAAAATCAGAGCCTCGGGGTGATGTGCACCAATCGCCTCAACCCAAGGCTCGCTCACACCATTGGGAAGCGCCAACACCCAAACCTTGGCCTCCACGCCAGCCACGCCTTCGGGCTGCAAGTGAACCAAGGTTTGCTTGGGATCAGGCCAAGCTGGATCAATCTGCCTCAGCGGTGTGCCTGCCTTGCTGCCGGAGCTGGCCAGCACCAAGTCAATTGACGAATGCGCCGCAATCAATGGCAACAAGGCACTGCCCGTGTGGCCCCGCCCGCCAATCAACGCCAGCCCAATCCGTGTGCTCACGTCCCGACCTCATCCATCGGTCGCCAACCAGGCTCGCGGTCTTTGGCATCAGACACCATGGCATCAAAGGCGCTGACATTGGCCACCCCAATCCCAAACACCACCCACTCATCGACACGCACACTCATCTGGGCTTGTTGAAAATACCAGCCATTGATCGGGTTGGCCGCCCGAGAGCGCCAATACATCGTGGGGCAGCGCGCCCGCAATGCACTCCACAACGCCGCGCCCAAGCCCTCTCCTTGCGCTTCGGGGGTGACCACAATCTTATCGAGGTACGGCACCCCATCAATGCCATGAACAATCAAAGCCGCCGCCCGATCGCTCTCAGCCACCAGCCAGCCAGACACGTCCCGCTCCGCCAACCAATCAGGGCGCAGTGTCCGCCCAAAGCTTTGCTCCAACAAATTTTCAATGCGCGATAAGCGCTCGGTTGGCAAGGACTCGCACCATTGAATTTGCTCGCCTCGCCGAATCAACGTGCCCGCCCCGGTGTGGGTGAACAACTCTCGGGTCAGTTTGGCGGCTGATGTGATCGAGACCGATGTCTCCGGCGGCAATTGGTCCAACATGGTTTTGATGGCATCGAGCTTCAACGCCATGCCCGAATGCACCCAATCCGATGCCATCAGCGATTCATAATCGCTGCTCAAATTGATCGCTGAGATGATGCGCCCATCCTCGTCCAACAAGCCACCGGTCTCGGTGAGGAAAATAACCTTGTGGGGCTGCACAGCCCACACCAGTTCTTGGGCTGCGATGTCGGCGTTGATGTTCATCATCTGCCCCGATGGCGACTCGCCCAAGCAAGCCAGCACAGGCAAAGCGCCCGATCGAATCGCCGCGCTCAGGGGCGAGAGCTCAACTTCATCCACCTCGCCCACCAGGCCGAGCTTTTCGGGGTCGGCGAGGTGTGATTTAAACACCCCATGCAAGATGCCACGCGCCCGAACACCTCTGGCTTCCAAGGCATCCACCAATGCGCTGTTGGCTTCATAAATCACGGGCCGAACCACGGCCATCACCGCCTCTGTGGTGACCCTGAGCCCATTGTGTTTTTCCACTTCAATGCCCGCATCGGCCATCGCTTGGTCCAGCTGGGGTCCTGCGCCGTGCAGC
>JAGYMV010000115.1 GCA_018400355.1 Wenzhouxiangella sp. | reverse complement strand
CTGGCTTGGGCTCTGGCTTGGGCTCTGGCTTACGGGGGATTCGATAGAGGCCATCATCGCCCATCACTGGTGTGGCATCCGCAACTGGGCCCTTGGTGCTGGCGGGGGTTTCGGCGGCCACTGCCTTGGGGGCGACAGACTGTGAGGTCTCGGCCTTTGGCGCGTCAGCTGGTTGAGGCGCCGCTGCTTTGGGTGCGCCATCGTTTAGAGGCAAATCGCCCTGAGTGCTTTGTGGCTCGCTTGGGTTGGTGGCCACGTTGGCTTGGTCAGACTTTTGACGTCGCTTCTTTCCGCCTCTTCTGCGACGTTTCTTTTTCGATGCAGTCCCAGAGTCTGGCTGAGCCTGAGCCCCTGCGTCTTGGTTTGGTACTGAGTCGTCACGAGCGGGCTCTGTCTTTTTGGTTTGCCGCGTTTTCTTTTTTGAGCCTTTCTTGCGATTTGGGCGTTGCTGGCTCCGCTCGCTGCTTGCACCTTTGCCGCGTTGATTTCGGCCTTGGCTTTCCTGGCCTGACCGACTGGGCTTTTTGTCTTTTTTGGATGACTCTGAAGGCGCAAAGAGACTCTTGATCCATTTGATCAGGCCGAGTCCCGCTGGTTTGGTTGCCGGTGCCGGTGTGGCTGGGCGTATGCCGCTCACGGCCGCTTCAGCTTTTGGTTTGGGCGCATTGTCTCCAGCGCTCTCCCGGCCAGTTGTCGCCTCGGGTGCTTCGGTTTTGGCCAACTCATAACTTGTGGACTCAACCGATTCGCTGGCGCGGACGCGTTGGACATCAAACTTGGGTGTCTCGAGATTGGGGTTGGCAACCACCATGATGGGCACTCGACTGCGCTTTTCCAGCTCAGCCATGGCATCGCGTTTCTCGTTTAACAAGAAGTTGGCCACTGAAATGGGTGATTGTACGATCACCCGTGATGTGTGTTCTTTGAGTGTTTCTTCTTCTGCTAAGCGAAGAATGGAGAGCGCCAATGATTCGATGGAGCGAATGGAGCCGTAGCCTTCGCATCGTGGGCAGGTGATATAGCTGGACTCACCCAACGAGGGACGGAGCCGCTGCCTGGACATTTCTAGTAGCCCAAAGCGTGAGATTCGGCCAATTTGGACCCTGGCTTTATCTATGCGAAGCGCCTCTCTGAGCCTGTTTTCGACTTGCCGTTGAGCGTCTTTGCTGCTCATGTCGATAAAGTCAATCACAATCAAGCCACCGAGGTCGCGAATTCGGAGTTGTCGAGCAATCTCATCCGAGGCCTCAAGGTTGGTTTGCAGGGCAGTCTCTTCAATATCTGCGCCTTTTGTTGCGCGCGCAGAGTTGATGTCGATCGATAACAAGGCCTCAGTGTGATCGATGACCACAGCCCCGCCAGATGGCAGTTGCACTTCTCGAGAGAACGCCGATTCAATCTGGCTTTCGATTTGGTAGCGTGAGAACAGGGGCGTGTCATCGGAATACAGCTTGAGCTTTCTGAGGTTATGCGGCATCACTTGCTGCATGAACTCTCGAGCATTTTCAAAGACGGTGTTGTCGTCGATTAAGATCTCACCGATGTCTTCCCTCAAGTAATCTCTCAGCGCCCGAATGATGAGGCTGCTTTCTTGGTAGATCAGGAATGGGGCTTTGCGAGTTTTTGCTGCTTCGCAAATGGCGTTCCAGAGCTGCAGCAAGTAGTCCAGATCCCACTGTAAGTCTTCCCGCTCTCGGCCAACGCCGGCGGTTCGAACGATCAGACCCATCCCATCGGGGATGGTGACTTGTTGCAGAGTATCGAGCAGGTCTTTTCGCTCATCCCGTGTGATCTGGCGAGATACACCGCCAGCTCTGGGGTTATTTGGCATCAACACCAAATAACGGCCAGCGAGGCTGATGAACGTAGTCAGCGCGGCCCCTTTGTTGCCACGTTCTTCTTTGTCGACTTGAACGATGACTTCTTGACCAGCGCGTAGCGCATCTTTGATGTCCACGCGCTCGCCGGCATCTAGGGCCTTCTGAGCAGATTCGTTGAAGTATTCTCGAGCGATCTCTTTCATGGATAAGAATCCATGTCGCTCCGAGCCAAACTCAACAAAGCACGCATCGAGACTGGGCTCAATGCGGGTGATGCGGCCTTTATAGATATTCGACTTCTTTTGTTCCTGAGCAGGAACCTCAATATCTAAGTCGAGAAGGTTTTGGCCATCGGCGATGGCGACGCGCACCTCTTCAGGTTGGGTGGCGTTAATGAGCATGCGTTTCATTTTTAAACTTATCCTCCAGCAAACCAGCCATGCGCTTGTGGCAGAGGAATCAGTCACAGAAGACCCGCCAAACCCTCCGATGTGGATGGGCAAGGCGATGCATCGAGGACGCACAGGCTTGCTGTGCGCTTACAAGCCCAAGCCGATATTCGGGCTGTGGGCGAGTGATCAGTACCACTTAAAATGACGTGGCTGGCCGATCTCGTTTCTTATCTAAGACCAATTTTTCTGCTACCCGCGCCATCATGTGTTCGGCGCAGGTGGGTCACGAGCGGTGATTTTTTCACCGGCTGGTGCAATTTGTTGTCTCTCATTAATGAAGGCGTATTTTTTTGCCCCAACTCATCTGTGGGGTGTCGCCTTCAAACATTCGTTGCCTGGTCGATTCGTACCGACTCACAAAGCGGGCAACGCAGCGTATAAACCAAGTCCTTGGCACCATGTCCAAAGGGCTTGTCCGTCTGTCCGAGTTACATCCTGCTAAAGCAGGGTGGATTGGATTTTTTTCGGCAAAATCAATCTTTTGCCCCCATCCGTGTAACCGCAACATAATATCATTGTTTGGGTGTTCTGTCTTTAGCAGCGAGATGATGGCAAATTTGGAGTTAACAACATGTTAGGCGGCGTTCGTCACGAAATCATCTCCCCAGACCGAAGCGGGCAGCGGATCGACAACTTTTTGATGGGTCTGCCTGAAAAGCCCCCCAGAAGCTTGGTTTATCGGCTCATTCGGACAGGGCAGGTGCGCATCAATGGGCGCCGAGCCAAGCCCATGCAGAAATTGCAGGCGGGCGATGATGTGCGCATCCCGCCGATGGAGTCACCCAAGGCCCAAGGAGAGGTCGATGAACGGGTCAAGGCCCGCTGGCGTGAGTTATTGAACTCGTGGCAACTGGAGCGGGGCTCGGGCTGGGTGGCTTTCAATAAGCCCGCTGGGCTGGCCATGCATGGCGGGACCGGGGTGGACTTGGGCTTGATTGATATGATTCAGGCCAGCCACCCCGACTGGCAGCTGGTGCATCGACT
>JAGYMV010000114.1 GCA_018400355.1 Wenzhouxiangella sp. | reverse complement strand
GCCTGAAAACCTTGAGATGATGTTCTCAAGACCGGCTGACTCAAACCACAGAACCAAAGACCTCGGCAAGAACAATCATGACGTGAAAGTCTTCGTACCCAAAGCATTCAGCGAAGAGATCGAGGGTCTAGCTAAACAGGCTGGAATCCCAAGATCGGAGTACATGCGAGAGGCTTTGATCATGTATTTGTTTGGGCGCAAAAGCCTAGAAGACCGACGCCAAGACCAAGCATGAAGAGCCATTCAGCCCACATAGCGATCACGGCATTTCATGAGGCAGGGCATGTGGTCGCGGCCTTGGCCGAGGGAAACCGGGTGGTGTCGGTTGAGGTCTCTAGACGCCAGCCCGGCTCAGGCGTCGCCTATATCATCTACGCCCAACATAAAAACCCCTTCGATGGTGGGCAAGTCGCCCCAGAGTCGGCGTGGCACCATGCCTTAGAGCAACAACTCGGGGTGATTCGATCCTTGTTGGCTGGGCCTTTGGCTGAAGCCAAATTCATCGGCAAGCCCATGCGTTCTTTGGGGTCAGTGTCTGATTTTGAGCGTTGTCTGAAAAAGATTGAAGACTTACAGCCATACCATGATTATCTGCGTGCCTGCGGTGGCGATCTCGCCGCATTCTGTCCGTATGAGGTACTGAATCGGGAGCGAATGAAGGTCCGTAGGTGGTTAGCAAGACGAAGGGTCTGGGCCTGCATGACTTATCTGGCAGAGGCTCTGACACAGCGCGAGCGTCTCTACGAAAAAGAAATTCTCTGGCTATGTGCGGGTGTGCCCGATCTGGCCAATCTTGACCAGCCATCTTTGTTTTCGGGGTCACGAGCAACCAGGCCTTATCAGAAACCCACTTCAGCACAGCTTAAAGTGGAGCAGGGCACTGCAATCTGGCTCTATCCGAAGGGACAGCGGAAATGGCCGCTTGCGACGTGGACGTTGCCCAAGGCAGTCATAGGGCGGCTGGCTAAATAGACAATGTGTTTGGATTCAGCTCGGGCGGGCAAAACCAGCTGAAAGTGACCTATAGGTTACCTAGATAGAAAATAAAAAGGCCTTGCGCCGCCTAAACAGTCGCAAGGCCCTGATTTATTTGGCTCCCCGGGTCGGACTCGAACCAACGACCTAGTGATTAACAGTCACCCGCTCTAACCAGCTGAGCTACCGGGGAATAGAATCAGCCATTATCTAACAGCCAAGCAGGATCGTCAAGCGGGAGTCAGGGTTTTGAGACCCGCAAACACGGCGTTTAGCCATCATCTTCACCGAGCCCGGCTGCCGTGATGGCTGCCTCAATCACGCCTTCTTCAATATACAAGCCGGCAGACTCAGCGATGCCCATAAAGGCCCGGACAAGCTCATCATATGACTCAGCTGACCGTAAAGTTTCTTGATGACTTGGGTCATTTTGTAACAAGGTCACCAGCTCTTGGATTTGGCTCATCGCGTTTCCTCAAATTGGCAAAATGGCATTTTAACCCCTGCGGGATGATTTCACAGTTTTGTAATGTGCTTTCCCCCATGATGAACATTGATCATCAGATTGAGAGCACACGCATTTATGAACAATGCATGGCAGCAGACGGCGCAGAGCATATTTAGCAAAGCAGACATTGCTCTATTTGGGGTCATTGTCATGGTTGGATCAACCGCTGTGCATGGTGAGTGGAGCACACTCGAAGGGCAGGCCCTCGATATCACCACCGACCGAGTGGTCTATCAGGAGCGACACTCCATGGGCCAAGGCCCCGATGGGCGCTGGATTATGGAATCCGATTATCTAGACGCCCAAGGCGAGTTATTTGCTGAGCGCACCGTGTGGTTTGACCCGAGCCATCCCCAACGGCCTGATTACAAGCTCATTGATTACAGAGACAATTTTGAAGAAGGAGCCACCAGCTCGCCGAGTGGAGAAGTCGAGCTCTATCGAATCATCGATGGGGAGAGAAGCCAGACCACCATTGAGCCATCCAAGCGACGACCCTTGGTCATTGATGCCGGTTTCAGTGCGCTGATCGCAACCCACTGGGATAAGCTGTTATCGGGCGATCGAATCACATTCGATTTTGCGAGCAGCGCGAGGCTAACCACCATAGAGTTTCGCTTGTCACACAATCAAAACCCAAGCGATGATCAGGACATTGAGCAATTTACGCTAGAGCCGAGCAACTGGTTTGTTCGAATGCTGGTCAAACCGATTGTATTGACGTATTCCAGCCAAAATAAAACCCTCATTGGTTATGAGGGTTTATCCAATATCAGAAAAGATGGGGGAGGCAACCACACAGTCAAGATTGCCTTCCCCAGGTCCCATCAGTTTTCGATGCGCCAGCTACCATCGGACTGACGACAAGCCGTTCCATAGACCTGCTCAGTCTCACCGCCTATTTGGGCATTCATGGTGAACTCACGACAAGGACCTTCGCTGGTTTCGGTCGTCTGGGTCGGCGTCACCGCATATTGATAGCCGGTATCTGGATTCTGCCACTGGGTCACCACACCGGTGCGCGTGGTCTCCATTGCAGCCGCCAACTTCATGCGGTCGACATCATCCATAGACCGCCCGACAGAGCCACCAATGGCCATGCCGGCCATGGCACCAATGATGGTTGCAGCCGTTTGGCCTCTGCCATCACCCACTTGGCTGCCCAACAATCCGCCCAGCACACCACCAATGACCATCCCGGTGCCCTCATTTGGGCCCGACGTGCTCGCGCACGCAGCCAGGCCTAAGCTCATGAGGCCGATCGTCGCCAATTTAACTGATTGAATTGCCTGTTTCATTCGAGTCTCCTTCTGGTTGCTGACTTCGACCCTTGAATCACTAGGTCAAATCTTTGGACAACTATTCTCCGAATTCGTCCTGATAATCTTCCATCGCGGCTTGAACCACGGCACAGGCATGCTCGTGCCCGTAAATCGTGTCCAGACAGACATTGGAAGGCTCACCAGGCAACTGCTTGTACGTCAAAAAGTAGTGCCTTAAGCGCTCAGCCAGTGACTGGGGGAGTTCTGAAATATCCTCTGCATCGCCCCAAAGGCTGTCATTTTCGAGCACAGCCACAATTTTGTCGTCGGCTTCGCCATCGTCGATCATTTGCAAGCCGCCAATCACACGAACATTCAAAACCACCTCAGAGCGGCTGATGGGGCGCTCGCTGAACACGCAAATGTCCAAGGGGTCGCCATCCCCACGCCCTGCACCTTGACACAATTTACCGACCCGTTCACCACAATAGGTCCTGGGGATAAAACCATACAGGGTAGGGGGTTGTGACGAAGTT
>JAGYMV010000113.1 GCA_018400355.1 Wenzhouxiangella sp. | reverse complement strand
CTTATTGCGATAGCGGCATGATTCCATGGCTTCTTTTGGCTCAAAATATTGCCGAGTCTGGGAAGAGTCTGGCTCAGTTGGTGGATGAACGAATTGAAGCCTACCCTTGCAGCGGTGAGATCAACTTTCATGTCGGTGACACCGGCCAAGTGATTGACCAAGTGTTACAGCGCTACGTTGATCTCAACCCAGAAATTGATCGGACCGATGGCATCAGTTTGGAGTTTGAATGTTGGCGCTTTAACCTGCGCGCTTCAAACACGGAGCCTGTGATTCGCCTCAATGTGGAAACAAGAAAAGATGCCGATCTATTGACCCAAAAAACCGCTGAGCTCTCTGGTTTCATTCAAAGCTTTGGTCAGGAGTGAGTCAATGACAGCCCCACAGCCTCGCCCCATTCTGGTCACCGGCACCGCTGGATTCATTGGCTCCCATGTCGCGCACCGGTTGCTGGATCAAGGGCATGTGGTGGTGGGTCTGGACAACCTCAATGACTACTACGATGTGACCTTAAAAAAAGATCGTCTGGCTAGACTCACGGCGCGGGCCAATTATCAGCATCTGACGGCCGATTTATGTGACAGAGGGGCTGTTGAGGCCGCGTTTGAGCAACATAGGCCCAGCCGTGTGATTCACTTAGCGGCGCAGGCTGGCGTCCGTTACGCAGCCACCAACCCACACGCCTACACCAGCTCTAATGTGACTGGGTTTTTACATATTCTGGAGGGTGCACGTCACTTCCCAGTGGATCATTTGGTCTACGCCTCCACCAGTTCAGTATACGGTGCCAACACCAAGATGCCCTTTAGAGAGGACATGAGCACCGAGCACCCCCTGACACTCTATGCAGCGACCAAAAAAGCCAATGAGATGATGGCGCATTCTTATGCGCACTTGTATGACATTCCATGTACGGGCCTTCGATTCTTCACGGTCTATGGGCCATGGGGACGTCCTGATATGGCGCTTTTCTTATTCACGCGCGCCATCTTGGCGGGTGAGCCCATTAAAGTCTTCAACCATGGGCACCACAAGCGAAGCTTCACCTACATCGATGACATTGTCGATGGTGTTGTCGCCATCAGCGAAAAGCCTGCCATGGGTGATGCCAACTGGGATGGGGATCAACCCAATCCAGCTCAGTCTCAAGCACCCTATCGGATCTACAACATTGGCAACGAACAGCCGGTTGAATTGTTGCGCTATATCGAAGTGTTGGAAGCGTGTTTGGGCAAGAAGGCCACCATGGAGATGTTGCCCCTACAAGCCGGAGATGTGCCAGATACGGAAGCCGATGTCGGCGCATTGACGCACACAACCGGCCTCCAACCCAAAGTGTCTGTCGAACAAGGCGTGAAGCAGTTTGTCGAATGGTATCGGGCGTACTATCAGATCTGATCGCACACCCAATCACCACAAACTCACTTATCTTTCTTGCATCAACTCAGCGATGACCGAAACTGGGGCTGAGCCATGGCTTAAAAATTCATTGTGCCAATCGCGAAGATTGAATTCGTCACCCTGCTCGGCCTTCATGCCCTCTCGGAGTTCATAGATCTCAGCATACCCAGCATAATAAGAGGTCAACTGAACTTGGGACAAAGTGGCCCGACGCCATTTTTGGGTGGCTTCAGACACTTCTTGGAAGGCCTCGTCTTGGAGCATGGCCACAATCTCATCGCGTCCTCGCCCGAGTACCTGGACCTCGTAATCCAAAATGGCGTTATGAACAACCCGCAACAGCCACTTGCCATGCATCAGCCAAAGCTCAGGCTCATAATCGCCCCAGCCCTCTTCTAACATCATGCGTTCAGAGTACACCGCCCAGCCTTCAATCATCGCACCGTTGCCAAACAGGCTTTTAACCAGACTGGGTGAGAGATTGGCATGCAAAAGTTGTGTGTAGTGGCCCGGAATGGCTTCATGGATATTGAGAATTTGCAGTATCCAGTGGTTGTACTCACGCAAATAGCTGGCTGCTGCTTCAGGACCAAAGTGCTCCAACGGTGTGATGTTGTAATAGGTCTCTGCACCCGGATTAAATGGCCCAGGCGAGCTCACAGAAGCGATCGCGCCTGTGCCTCTCATGTACTCAGGGGTTTCACGCACCACCAATGGTTTGTTGGGGTCTTGAAACAACAGGTCATTTTCCCGAACGAACTCTGCCAACTCAGGAATTTCACGCCGAATTTCTGGCACAAATTCTTCAAGGGCAACGTGCCGATCTGACAAATGATCAATCAGCGTTCCAATCCGCTCGAGCCGATCACTCGGCAAATCAACGGCTGGGAAATAGTCAGGCCAAAGATTGATGGTGATCTCATCCATCTCTGTGAGGAGCCGTTCTTTTTCGGCCAAGGCACGCTGGTAGAGCTCTTCAGCTGTGAATTGCGATTGAATGTCATAGGCAAATTTCTGCTCATAGAGCTCTGCGCCGATGCGGAAAGAACGCACATCATCGCGATTGGCCCATTGCTCTGACAGCGTACCGAGATAATCAATCCAGTCTCTGATGGCAGCCTCGGCTTCAGAGAAGTACTGCTCAAACTGCGCCTTTTCTGTGGCGCTGAGTCCAGAGGCACGGACCTGCTCGATCAGCTCATCATTTAGAACACTAAAAGCACCCTGGTTCTGGACCATCGCCAAATCAATATGCTCTAACGTTGGACGGTCTATATTTTGTCTGGCTGCCTCGTAGTACTCAGGCACGGATGCCAGCCGCGCCATCACAATTCGTAACCGCTCATCGAGGGGTGCAAACTCTGTATTGAGCAACACCGCAATGGTTCGAACAACGTTGTAGCTCGCTGGATTCCACTGCCAACTTCTAAACTCTTGCTGATACCAAATGCGCGAACTCAATACGTTATGCATCAGCGCATAATCGGGTCTTTGCTCAATGCGCAAGTCAGCTGGATCGAATGCTT
Source organism: Wenzhouxiangella sp. (assembly GCA_018400355.1). GTDB lineage: Bacteria > Pseudomonadota > Gammaproteobacteria > Xanthomonadales > Wenzhouxiangellaceae > Wenzhouxiangella. The sequence goes on along the minus strand of JAGYMV010000113.1, from coordinate 357 downwards.
CTAGCTCGGCCATCCATTGGGTAAGAAAATCGAGATTGGCTGCCCGCTGAGCTGGTGTGGGCAAGGTCATCTGGTCAGCATTTTCATACCTGCCCTGATAGATGGCCCACTCGGGACTATGGACCAACATCGCCTCGATGAATTCCTCACTGAATTGATCAAAGGCATCTTGAACCAACGTATTGGCCGAGCCGTCGGCCTCTGAGCTGGGTGACTGGGTTTGAGGCCCGCAGGCGACCAGAAGGAAAACAACAACGGCAGATAGAAACACAAGGCGAATCAGTGCAGTCACAGGACGAGGCTCCCTTAATCGATCCAAAACCAGCTTAGATGCTAACGCATTAAGGGCTTCAGCGC
>JAGYMV010000112.1 GCA_018400355.1 Wenzhouxiangella sp. | reverse complement strand
TTCTTGCGGCTGCCAGGTGGCGGGTCAGGGTGGCCGGTTCTGCTTCAAAAAGCGGGATGCCAACGATGGCGGCGAGCTCAAAGACAGCGCCAATGGAACAGCCCATCTCGCCATTCTCAATTCGGCCGACCAGCCCGCGCGATAAACCAGCGCGTTCGGCGGCTTCTGCCACCGTCAGGCCGCGTGCAGTGCGGGCATCATGAATCAACAGTCCCAGCAGCTCAGTGGCTTCCAGCGCATAACGGGAATAAGCTCGGGTGTTTGGCTTTGCCATCGGGACCAATCCTGTTCTATTAATAGGTCGTTTAATCAATTAACGCCTTATTCATAGACCAAAATAGCATGTTTTAGGCCAGCGCTGCAAGATGGCGCGCTATCAGCGGGGCGCTCAAATGCCCACCAACAAACGGGATTGGTGTCGAACGGATCGCGAATGGGATCACCAATCGATCGCCAATCGATCGGTTGAGTCTTTCTAAATAAATCAGTACAATAGGGGATTGATTGAGCAGATCAATGCTGATGGCCCTATTGTCAGTGTTTTTAGATCTGGCTTGGTTGGCTGGCAACTGCCCACCTAAGGCCATGAGATCTGCGACCAGGTTTTTAGTGGACTTTGAAAAAGCCCCTGGTGATAGGGGCTTTTTTTATGACCGAAGATCGGTCCGAGAGGTGCTTGGATGGCCATTGCAGACGATTTGACTGCCCAGCTCACCCCGCTGATTGAGGATTTGGGTTACGAGTGCGTGGGTGTTGAGTATGTCTCAAACCCCAAGCAGCGCTTGGTTCGGATTTATATTGACCAGCCCGAAGGCATTGAAGGCGGGATCGATGTGGACGATTGCGCAACGGTCAGCCGCGAAGTCTCAGCTTGGCTCGATGTGGAAGACCCGATCTCTGGCGAGTACAGCTTGGAGGTGTCGTCTCCTGGTGTGGAAAGGCCATTGTTCCGCCCAGCGCATTACGCGCGTTTTTTGGGCGAGCGGGCTGAGGTGCAATTGGTGGCGCCACTGCTCGATGAGGCCAGTGGTCAGCGCCAAAGGCTGTTCAAAGGGACACTGCATTCGGTTGTTGAGGGTGAGGCAGGACCCAGTGTGGTGATGGTGACAGACAAAGGCGAGCGCACCTTGCCTTTGTCGCAAGTGGCCAAAGCCAGACTCAAGCCCGACATGGAACAATTGCTCAAAGAAGCCAAGACCGAACGACAGTCAAAAGATTGAAAGAGAAAGTAAACGATGGGCAGCTCAACGAGCGGCCAAGTGATCAACCAACAACTTTAAAGCGTTTGAGTGTAAGGACAAAAAACTAGCCATGAGCGACCAAGGCAAAGAAATTCTACAGGTGGCCGAAGCGGTGTCCAATGAAAAAGGACTCGATAGAGGCATTATTTTTGAGGCCATTGAAGCGGCACTCGCCTCAGCGGCCAAGCGCCGGGCGCAAGAAGACATTGATGTCCGCGTCAGCATTGACCGAAAAACCGGCGACTATGAAGCCTTTCGCCGCTGGGAAGTGCTGCCCGATGAGGCCATCGATGGGCCCAAGCCCGCTGACGAAGACGATGAGGTGGTGGTGTTTGAAAGCGCCGATCACCAGATTCGGTTGAGCGAGGCGCGTGAACACGACCCTTCTTTGAATGTGGGTGATTTCATTGAAGAAACCATGGAGCCACCGGAGTTTGGTCGGATTGCCGCCCAAGCCGCCAAGCAAGTGATCGTTCAAAAGGTCCGCCAAGCCGAACGCGAATTGGTGGTTGAGGCCTTTAAAGACCGCGTTGGCGAGTTGGTCTATGGACAAGTCGAGCGCATGGAACGCGGTGGCATGATCTTGGACTTGGGTGAAAACGCCAAAGCTTTCATCCCATCAAGACACGCGATCCCGGGTGAGACCGCGCGGTTGAAAGACCGGATTCGGGGTTATTTGTACGAAGTCCGTCCCGATCAGCGCGGCCCGCAGCTGTTTGTCAGCCGGACCATGCCTGAATTTTTGATTGAGCTCTTTAAGCTCGAGGTCCCAGAGATCGGTCAAGAGTTGATTGAACTCAAAGGCGCTGCCCGAGATCCGGGTCGCCGTGCCAAGATTGCAGTTCACGCACTCGACCCCCGCACCGATCCCATTGGTGCCTGTGTGGGCATGCGTGGCTCTCGTGTGCAAGCCGTCTCCAATGAATTGGCTGGCGAGCGCGTGGATATTATTTTGTGGGATGAAAACCCCGCACAGTTTGTGATCAACGCCATGGCACCGGCTGAGGTCGCCTCCATCGTGGTGGACGAAGACTCCAACAGCATGGACATTGCGGTCGATGAAGAAAACCTCTCGCAAGCCATTGGCCGTGGTGGCCAAAACGTTCGCTTGGCCGCTGAGTTGACCGGTTGGTCGCTGAATGTGATGACGGTCGAACAAGCCGATCAAAAAGCCGAAGCCGAATCAAGAACGGTATTGGAAATGTTCAAAGAAAAGCTCGATGTGGATGAAGAGCTGGCCACCATCTTGGTCGCTGAAGGCTTCACCAACATCGAAGAAGTCGCTTATGTGCCCGAGTCTGAGCTGTTGGCCATCGAAGAGTTCGACGAGGCCATTGTGGCTGAGTTGAGGCAACGCTCGCGCGATGCGCTGTTAACTCAAATGATCGCCTCGGAAGAAAAACTCGATGCCAACCGTCCGCAAGAAGATTTGTTGGGCCTGGATGGCATGAACGAAACCTTGGCGTATGCCTTGGCAGAGGCCGGGATTTGCACGCGCGATGATTTGGCCGATTGCGCCACCGATGAATTAGAAGACATCGAAGGGCTCGATGAGGCCAAAGCGGCTGAGCTCATCATGGCAGCCCGTGCACACTGGTTTGCTGAAGAGTAGAATTTTAAAAAGAACACCATAAGGAAGATTGCATGTCTGATGTGACTGTCACACAACTCGCTGAAGTATTGGGCGTTGAGGTACCTCGCCTGATTGAGCAGCTCAATGACGCAGGGATCAAGGTCTCTGACGCCAGTGCGGCGGTGACCAATGAGGACAAGAAAAAGTTGCTGGCTTATTTGAGAACCAGCCACGGCAAACTCGAATCCAGTGACGATCAGTCAGGCCCCAGCAAGGTCACCCTGAAAAGAAAAACCGTCTCTGAGCTCAAAGTGCCCTCGGGTGGTGCAGGACGCGCCCGGACCCGCGGCGCGGCGCCTTCGAGAACCGTCAATGTGGAGGTCCGTAAAAAACGCACCTACGTTAAACGGGGTGCGGTGGAAGAAGAACAAACCCTAGATCCTGAGCGCGAAGCTGCAGCCAAAGCGCTGGCCGAGGCCCAAGCGCAGCGAGAAGAAGCCGAGCGCTTAGCGGCTGAAGATGCCGAACGCCGAGCCAAAG
>JAGYMV010000111.1 GCA_018400355.1 Wenzhouxiangella sp. | reverse complement strand
CTTTGGGTTTTGGCTGGTGCCTTGCCCTCTGCCTCTAAGGCTTCGTTCTCTACCAAAACACGAATGCGGTCAATTTGCTCACCGCGCAGGAAGCGACTGTCACCACTTTCCAAGATCTCCACTTTCCGCATCATTTGGCGAATGATCACCTCAATGTGCTTGTCGTTGATTTTCACGCCTTGTAAGCGATAGACATCTTGAATTTCTTGGACAAGGTAATCGGCCAAGCGCTCAACACCCAACAAACGCAGGATGTCATGTGGGTTTGGCTCGCCATCAACAACGGTCTCGCCTTTTTCCACATGCTCGCCTTCAAAGACCAGCACTTGACGCCACTTGGGAATCAGCTCTTCATGGACTTCACCATTTTCATCGGTGATGACCAGACGTTGTTTGCCTTTGGTTTCTTTACCGAAACTCACCACCCCAGAGGCTTCGGCCAAAATGGCACCCTCTTTGGGACGACGGGCTTCGAATAAGTCGGCCACTCGTGGCAAGCCACCCGTAATATCCCGTGTCTTTGATGACTCTTGTGGGATACGGGCGATGATGTCACCAACGCGAACCTCTTGGGAATCAGATACGTTGATCACAGCCCCTGCTGGCAAGAAGTACTGAGCGGGCTGCTCGGTTCCAGGAATGTTGAGCGGCTTGCCCTTCTTATCCACCAATCGGATGATTGGGCGCAAGTCTTTGCCTTCAGAGCCCCGCTTTTTGGGGTCTGTGACGACCATCGAACTCAAGCCCGTGACATCATCGGTGGCCTCTGTCACTGTGACACCTGCGATGAAGTCTTGGAAGCTGGCAAAACCAGCCACCTCAGATACAACCGGGTGGGTATGTGGATCCCAGTTGGCCACGTGCTCGCCGACTTCAACTCCATCACCCTCTTTCACAGGCAAGATGGCGCCATAAGGAATCTTGTAGCGCTCGCGCTCGCGGCCGTGACCATCAATGACTGACAGCTCACCAGAACGAGACACCGCCACCAATTTGCCTTCGGCATTTTCCACCGACTTCAAATTGTAGAAGCGGATAGAACCCATCGACTTCACTTCAATGTGGTCAATGGCCACAGACCGAGACGCGGCACCACCGATGTGGAACGTCCGCATGGTCAGCTGAGTACCTGGCTCACCAATCGACTGCGCGGCAACAACACCAACAGCCTCACCTTGGTTGACCAACTCACCGCGCGCCAAGTCACGCCCGTAACAGGTCGCGCAAATGCCATGACGAGTTTCGCAAGTGATGGCCGAGCGAACAAACACCCGGTCAACAGCATGCTCTTCTAACTTGGCAACCCAAGCTTCATCCAACAAGGTCCCACGAGAACAAAGAACCTCATCAGAGTCGCTGAAGTAAATGTCTTGTGCCACAACACGACCGAGGATCCGCTCACGCAGTGGCTCAACAACATCACCACCTTCAACGATGGGGAGCATTTCGACACCGGCTTCTGTACCACAATCATCTTCGATGACCACAAGATCTTGTGCCACATCGACCAGACGACGAGTCAAGTAACCAGAGTTGGCTGTTTTCAGTGCGGTGTCGGCCAAACCTTTACGCGCACCGTGGGTTGAAATGAAGTACTGAAGTACGTTCAAACCCTCTCGGAAGTTCGCGGTGATGGGTGTTTCAATGATCGACCCATCTGGCTTGGCCATCAGGCCACGCATACCCGCCAACTGGCGAATCTGAGCAGCTGAACCACGAGCACCTGAATCGGCCATGATGAAGATAGAGTTCATTGAATCTTCTTCATGCTCCACGCCCTCTGAATCGATCCGAGTTTCCCGGCCGATGCGTTTCATCATGGCGCGTGCGACCTCTTCGTTGGTGCGAGACCAGATATCAACGACTTTGTTGTAACGCTCACCGGAGGTGACCACGCCTGAGGCGTACTGGTCCTGAATATCAAGCACCTCAGCTTCAGCCTGCTCCAAGATCGCTTTTTTCTCTGGTGGAACCTGTAGATCATCCAAACCAATGGACACACCGGCCCGGGTTGAATAGGTAAAGCCCATGTACATCAACTGATCGGCAAAGACCACGGTGTGCTTTAAGCCACAATGACGGTAGCACTCATCAATCAAACGCGAGATTTGTTTCTTCTTCAGCGCTTGGTTGATTAAGTCAAAGGGCAGGCCTGGGGGAACGATTTCCCACAACAGTGCACGACCCACGGTTGTATCGCGGCGACTGGTCTCTTCAATGGGCTGGCCATCTTCATAGCGCGTCTCAGTGATACGAACCGTGACCGCCGCATGCAAGTCAACCTGGCGGTTGGCATAGGCTCTGTGGACTTCTGCCGTATTCGAGAAAAACATGCCCTCACCTAGGACGCCTGGCAATGAGCGGGTCATGTAATACAAACCCAAGACCACATCTTGTGTTGGCACAATGATGGGCTCACCATTGGCGGGCGACAAGATGTTGTTCGATGACATCATCAACGCTCGCGCCTCGAGCTGAGCTTCCAAGCTCAATGGCACGTGCACAGCCATTTGGTCACCGTCGAAGTCAGCATTGAATGCGGTACAAACCAACGGGTGAAGCTGAATGGCTTTGCCCTCAATCAATACGGGTTCAAACGCCTGAATGCCCAAGCGGTGCAATGTGGGTGCGCGGTTCAGCAGCACAGGGTGCTCGCGGATGACCTCTTCTAAGATATCCCACACCTCACCTTCTTCCCGCTCGACCAGTTTCTTAGCGGCCTTGATGGTCATGGCCAAGCCACGGCGTTGGAGCTTGGAGAAAATGAATGGCTTGAACAGCTCCAGTGCCATTTTCTTTGGAATACCACACTCATGCAGACGCAGAGTTGGGCCCACCACGATGACAGAACGACCCGAGTAATCGACTCGCTTACCGAGCAAGTTCTGGCGGAAACGACCTTGCTTGCCTTTGATCATGTCGGCCAAAGATTTCAGTGGACGCTTGTTTGTGCCAGTGATGGCACGGCCGCGTCGACCATTGTCAAGCAATGCATCAACAGACTCTTGAAGCATGCGCTTTTCATTACGGACAATGATGTCAGGCGCATTCAAATCCAATAGCCGACGTAAACGGTTGTTGCGGTTGATCACCCGGCGATACAAATCATTGAGATCCGATGTCGCAAAACGGCCGCCATCCAATGGAACCAAAGGACGAAGATCGGGTGGCAACACAGGCAGGATGGTTAAGATCATGTACTCGGGACGATTGCCCGACTCTAGAAACGCCTCCATCAGCTTGATGCGCTTGGTGAGTCGCTTGATCTTTGTCTCTGAGTTAGTCGCTTCGATCTCTTCCCGAAGATTGACGAGCTCAGCGGCAATGTCGATGCTTTTGAGAAGCTCCAAGATGGCTTCAGCGCCCATCCGAGCATCAAACTCATCGCCATACTCTTCAACGGCGGCGTGGA
>JAGYMV010000110.1 GCA_018400355.1 Wenzhouxiangella sp. | reverse complement strand
CCCGGTTAACCAGGAAGGCTTTGAGATTGGCTTTGACCGCCGATTCTTTCTTAAACCAGAAACCGATCAGCAAATAAGACACCAAACCAACCGCTTCCCAACCAAAGAACAGCTGCAAGAAGTTGTTGGCCATCACCAGCATCAGCATGGCAAAGGTGAACAGATTGATGAATGCGAAAAAGCGCTGATAGCCGGGGTCATCGTGCATGTAACCAACGGTGTATATATGCACCATCAAGGAGACAAAAGTCACCACAACCATCATCAAAGCGGTGAGGCTATCAATCAAAAATCCAATCTCAAATTGGAAGCCATCAACTAGGGCCCATGTATACACACTGTAGTTCATGACTGGAAGATCGTTAAAAAACACCTCCCAAGCCACAACAGATGACAACGCAAAAGACCCTGCAACAGCAAAAATGGTGACCCAGTGAGCGCCAGAGCGACCAATCTGGCGACCGAACAGTCCAGCCAGCAGGCTGCCCACCAAGGGCAGCATCGGAATCAATAAAATCAGCGTTTTAATTGACACGACATCAACCTTTCAGATCGGACAGATCACCCACGGCAATCGATTGTCGGTTACGGAACAAGACCACCAAGATGGCCAAACCAATGGCGGCTTCGGCTGCCGCGACTGTTAGGATGAAAAAGACGAACACCTGGCCATCCATGTGCCCCATAAAACGAGACAGCGCCACGAAGTTCATATTGACGGCCAGCAACATCAATTCGATGCACATCAAAAGAATCAAAACATTTTTCCGATTCAAAAAGATGCCCGCCACAGCAATAGAAAACAGCAAAGCACCTAAGGTGAGAAAATGCGCCAAAGTCAACATCACGATCCCTCCTGCCCGTTGCCATTGCCATTCACACCCTCTCTCTCGCTTGGCATTGACACCAAACGAACTCGCTCTTCTTTGCGGACTTTGATCTGCTCTGAGGGGTCTTGATAGCGGGTTTCAGGCCGGCGTCGGTGCGTGAGCGCGATGGCAGCGATGATGGCGACCAACAGCAACACCGCCGCGATTTCAAAGGCATATAAATAATCGGTGTAGAGGAGCTCGCCCAAGGCTTTGGTGTGACTGAAGCCCTCTGGGTAGGGCTCTGGCATGAATTGGGTCTCAAAGCCCTGGGTCCAAATGACCAAAAACAACTGAGCAGCCATTGCCAAAGCCACCAACAAACCAACCGGCAAATAGCGAGCAAATTGTGCTTTTTTCTGGCCACCACCCACATCGAGCATCATGACCACGAACAAAAACAGCACCATCACCGCGCCCACATAAACAAGCACCAAGACGATGGCCAAAAACTCAGCTTCTAACAACAACCAAATACAGGCGGCCGAGAAAAAAGACAGCACCAAAAACAACACAGCATAGACCGGGTTGCCCACCGTGACCACACTCAAGGCTGAGGCCACCAGCACCGCAGCGAAAAAATAAAATACGATTTCTATAATGGGCATCTCAGTATTCTCTTAGCGGTAAGCCGAATCCTGGCGGCGGGCAGCGGCGATTTGCGGCTCATAGCGATCACCGATGGCCAGCAACTGCTCTTTGGTCACAATGTGCTCACCCCGGTTTTCGAAGTGATATTCGCTGATGTCGGTCTCAACAATGGAGTCCACCGGGCAAGATTCTTCACAGAATCCGCAGTAGATGCACTTGAATAAATCGATGTCGTAGCGCGTGGTCCGCCGAGTCCCATCCTCTCTTTGATGCGAATCAATGGTGATGGCAAGCGCGGGGCACACGGCCTCACACAATTTACAAGCGATGCAGCGCTCTTCCCCATTGGGATAACGGCGCAATGCATGCAGCCCCCTAAATCGTGGTGATTTTGGGGTTTTCTCTTCGGGATAATTCAGCGTTTCTTTGGGCGCGCGCCAGACCCGAAGGGTCACACTCAGCCCTTTGAAAAGCTCAAGCAGCATGAGTGACTTTAAGTATTGGGTAACCGTATGCATCATCTTTGAAATCAATCCCTTAGCCGTAAAATCCAGCCACACGAAGTGCACCAGCCACCATCACCCAAACAATGGTGATGGGAATGAACACCTTCCAGCCCAGTCGCATGATTTGGTCATAGCGATAGCGCGGGAAGGTGGCCCGAAACCACAAATACAAGAAGCAAAAGACCACGGTTTTCATTAAAAACCAGTGAATGCCGCCTTCAGCCAGCCAAGTGTTGCCCAGCACGGGCAGGCCCTCGAATGGCGACAGCCATCCGCCCAAAAACAGCAAGGCGGCCAGGGCAGAAATTAGAATCATGTTGGCGTATTCGGCCAAGAAAAACACAGCAAAGGCGGCACCGGAATATTCGACGTGGAAGCCAGCCACAATTTCTGACTCGCCTTCGGCCACATCAAATGGCGCACGGTTGGTCTCGGCCACGCCTGAAATAAAATAAATGACGAACATCGGCAACAATGGCAACCAGAACCAACTCAAAAAACCACCCGATTGGGCCATCACCACGCCGGTCAAATTGAGCGTGCCGGCCAACACCACCACACCCACCAAGGCAAAGCCCATGGCAATTTCATAACTCACGGTTTGCGCAGCCGAGCGCAGTCCACCCAACAAGGCGTATTTAGAGTTCGAGGCCCAACCGCCGATCAAAATGCCATAGACACCCATAGAAGTCATGGCCAAAACAAACAATAGACCCGCATCAATGTCAGCCAACACAAGCCAGTCATCGAACGGCACCACCGCCCAAGCGGTCAGCGCAGGCGCCAATGCGAGCACAGGGGCCAGCAAAAACAAAAAGCGGTTGGCATTGGCTGGCAGAATCAATTCTTTGAACAGCATCTTGAACACATCGGCAAACGGCTGCAACAAGCCCAACGGCCCAACTCGGTTGGGTCCGCGGCGCGCCTGCATATAGCCAATGACCTTGCGCTCAAAATAGGTGAAATAGGCCACGCCAATGGTCACCGGCAACACGATGGCCATGATTTTGGTGACGGTCCAAACCAGTGTGGTGAGTTGCTCGATCACTGTCCACACCCCTGAATTTGGATGGCGCCATAGCTTGCACCCAAGCCCGCCACTTCAGCTTGTGCTGTTGGCAACCACACGGCATCGGGCGCAATGCGCTCATCCGCCGCCCAATCAAAGGTCACGGTGTGCCCATTTTGGGTGACATCCACCCGCTGATCGGCCGCCAAGTTCAAACGGCTGGCGGTCTGAGGATGGATTCGGACAATCGGTGCGCTGGCGTGGTCACTGTCTTGTAAAGGCTTAGAGCGTCGCACCAAACCATCGCAGTGGTAGATGGGCACATCACCAATGCGAGTGAGTCCGGAGTCAGAATCCGGTGCACGCGTATTGGCCGCAACAGTCTCAGGGCCGTATTTTTTGAGGTCTTTGGATGCGCCCGGGTCTTTAGCAATGACCTCATTGATGGCTTTAGCGTCAATAAAATCAAAGTCACTTAGGCCAAGATCCACGCCCAGTCGACGC
>JAGYMV010000011.1 GCA_018400355.1 Wenzhouxiangella sp. | reverse complement strand
ACAGCTGGCAAATCCTCGCTGGCTTGGTCACTGAAATAGACTTGGATACTCACCGGCGATTTGAGCGCACTCAAGACCTGCTTGCTGCCATCGCTTAAGGTATGCAACTGGTTTTCAGTGAGATCGACCCGAGTTTGCCCCGGCCACATGCTCATACTGGCAAGCACCACCAAAAAGGCCAATACAGACAACCCAAACATAGACAAAAGTGCGCGTCTCGACATGGGCTACGATGCCTTCCTTAACTCAATCATTGCCCAATTGCCTGTGAGCAAGACGCCAATGAGACCCAAGAAATAGACCAAACTCTTCAAATCCAATATCCCCCGAGCCATGGCTGAATAGTGCACCAAGAAACTCATTTGGCTGATCACATCCACCCATGACTGAGGAAAGATCTGGCCGACGGGGTCAAGGACCAGCGGCATGCCAGACATGAGGAACACAAAACAAATGGCACAACTGCCGATAAACGCCACCACCTGGTTTGACGTGGTGGCAGAGATGGCCGCACTGATGGCCAAAAATGCACCCGCCATTAATAAGCTACCCAAATAGGCCCCCAAAATGACCCCATTGTCGGGGTCACCCAGCACGTTGACCGTGATCCATATCGGAAAGCTCAACAACAGCCCCAAACCAATCAGCCCAAGCGCGGCCAAATATTTGCCCAACACCACTTCCCAAGTGCTCAGTGGGAGCGTCAGCAACAACTCTGCAGAGCCGCTTCGATACTCCTCCGACCAAAGACGCATTCCAATGGCGGGCACCAGAAACAGGTAGATCCACGGGTGGAATTGGAAAAAAGGCTCCAAATCGGCGATCTCCCGCTCATAAAAGCCACCCACATAAAACGTCAACGCCGAACTCAGCACCAAGAAAATAATCAAAAACAGTGGTGCAATGGGTGTATAAAAATACGCCATCCATTCTTTTTTGATCATGACGTTGGTCTTACGCATTGGCCTCATCCTGACCGGCAATGTTGGCAAAGACATCATCCAGCCTGCCAGACTCCAAATGGAACTCTCTCACCACCCAGCCCTCAGATTGAATCAGCGCCTGCACGGCAGTGGCCAAAGCGCCCTGCCCACTGGGAAACGCGGTGAGCTTGCCAGCTCGGAACTCCACATTTTTGACCTCTGCCAAACCGCTGAGTTTCGATGCCACCGTCTGTGGCTGGTCGACCACCAAGCTCAAAGCGCCAGCGTAGCGGGACCGTGATCTGACGTCAGCTGGCGTGCCGTCCAACTGCAACTTTCCGTGGGCGATAATCATCACGCGGTGACATAAGATTTCAACCTCTTCTAAGATGTGGGTTGAAATAATGATGATCTTTTGCTCAGCCATCTCTTGAATTAAGCGACGCACCTGGCTTTTTTGAATCGGGTCGAGCCCATCGGTTGGTTCGTCTAAAATCAAAATGGGTGGGTCATGGATCAGGGCTTGGGCAATGCCCACTCGGCGCCCAAAACCTTTGGATAAGGTGCCAATGGATTGCTTCAACACCCCAGTGAGCTCCAATCGCTCTGCCACAGCGCCAACTGATTCCCTAACCTCAGCCCGACCCAGCCCACGTGCGGCGGCAACAAACGCCAAAAAGTCACCAACACGCATGTCACTGTAGAGAGGGGCCCCTTCCGGTAAGTAGCCGAGTACCTGATGCGCTTGGCGCCTTGCTGTTCGAATATCGTGCCCATTGATTAAAGCGGTGCCCGAGGTCGGATGCAGGTAGCCCGTGAGCATTTTCATGGTGGTGGATTTGCCCGCTCCATTGGGCCCAAGGAATCCAAGCACTGTGCCACCATCGACCTCAAATGAGACATGATCAACCGCGAGCGTGCGACCGTAACATCGAGTCAGTGATTGTGCGAGGATAGATGCCATGGGTTTACAGGATACCTTATGAAGCCAACCATTCTTGACCATTTGCCGCCAGGCTTGTTGGATTGTGCCGCCAACGAGCTCTCAACGCTGTTGTCTGGTCCCACTCTAATCCATTTGCCCGGCCGAAAGACCCGCCCGTTGGTGGTCTCGGTTCTTCAACATGGGAATGAGACCTCTGGCTGGGATGCCGTCAGGCGCCTGCTCAAAGGCCGCTACCAGAGAGACCCCCTGCCACGTAGTCTGATTATTCTAATTGGCAATGTAGAAGCCGCTGCCAAAAATCTGCGTTATTTGCCCCATCAGCCCGATTTCAATCGCTGCTGGCCAGGCTCTATTCTGCCCAGCACCCCTTGGCACGAATTGTGGGCAGAGGTGACCAAGCACGTCAGCCAATGCCATCCCTTTGCCAGCATTGATGTTCACAACAACACCGGCAGAAACCCACACTATGCGGCGGTGAACCACATCGACCCACAAATGCTGCACCTGGCCTGTGAGTTCTCGAAGACCGTTGTCTACTTCACAGAACCCAAAGGGGTGTTGTCTGATGCCTTTGGGCAATTTTGCCCCTCAGTGACCCTTGAATGCGGGCTGTCAGCAGACAGCAGCGGGGCCGATCACGCCATGGCCTACTTAGAGCGGGTGTTGCACCTTGATTCGCTGTTGTCTGAATTCCCAGCACCTGAGTGCTTGGAGCTGTATCAGATGTTTGCCACGCTGACCATCGCCCCCGACATGGATTTTTATTTTGGTGACCCGCGACAAGAGCAGACCTTGGACAATGTCTTGTATTTCCCTAAAGACCTCGACACCCACAATTTCTCAGAATGGCCTCGAGGCTTTTGCTTGGCCCATTATCAAGCCAACCACCAACAACCTGTGGTGGCCAGCTCACATTCGGGCGAAGATGTAACAAAAGCTTGTTTTGACATACAAGAAAAAACAATCGCGACGCAAAAGCCATTGATGCCCGCCATGCTGACATTGGATCCCTTCGCTGTTCGGAATGACTGCCTGTGCTATCTAATGGAAAGGCTCAACGTCAACGATCTGGTGGGTGGCACTTTACACGAGGCCCCGCAAACTCCCCTACCGGAGGTCATTGATCAACCCTAGGTTTGATCACACCACGGTGGTGGCGCCACAAAAATGCACCCCGGCCACACCAGGCAGGGCGCCATTTAAGCGCTCGTCCTTTCAGTCCTAGCGTTGATCTATCTCAGGCACAGCGCGTGAGTCAGGGCCGGTGTAATCGGCGCTGGGGCGAATGATTCGGTTATTGGCCCGCTGCTCCATGACATGAGCACACCAGCCGGTCACTCGAGACATCACAAAAATTGGTGTGAACAAGGGCGTTGGAATGCCCATAAAATGATAAGCAGAGGCATGATAAAAATCCGCATTGGCAAATAGCTTTTTCTCATCCCACAAGATCTTCTCGACGGTCTCGGACACTGGGTATAGGGTTTGGTCCCCAACCGCCTCGGCCAATTGTCCAGCCCAATACTTGATGATCGCATTCCTCGGATCACGCTGGCGATACACTGCGTGACCAAAACCCATGATTTTTTCTTTGGCTTCTAACTTCGCCATCACATCAGCTCGAGCCGCCTCAACCGAATCGTATTCGGCCAGCATGGCCATGGCCATCTCATTGGCACCCCCATGCAAAGGCCCACGCAACGAGCCAATCGCGCCTGTCACACAAGAATGCATATCCGACAATGTGGATGCACAAACCCTGGCTGTAAACGTTGAGGCGTTAAACTCGTGTTCGGCATACAAGATCAATGACACGTCCATGACCCGAGCAAACAGCTCACTGGGCGCTTGCCCATGCAGCATGTGCAGATAGTGACCCCCAATGCTCGCATCATCGGTTTGCGTCTCGATTCGGATGCCATCGTGACTGTACCGATACCAATAAGCAATGATCGAGGGGAAAACCGCCAGCAAACGATCGGCCACGTGTTGTTGCTCAGAAAAATCAGTCTCAGGCTCAATGTTCCCGAGATACGAGCAACCCGTCCGAAGCACATCCATGGGGTGCGCTGTTGCAGGGATCCGCTCTAAGACCTCTTTGAGCGATTCTGGCAATGCGCGTAGCGCCTGAAGCGTTTGGCTGTAGTCAGCCAACTCTTTGGCATTGGGCAAATGCCCTTTCAGAATCAAATGAGCGACTTCAGTGAAGGTTGTTTTCTCAGCCAGTTCATCGACGGCATAGCCCCGATACCTAAGACTGTTCCCTTCTGCACCCACCGTGCAAATGGCCGTCTGTCCCGCTGATTGACCTCTTAAGCCTTGACCTTGGTCGGTTTTGCTCATGGTTTCTCCTGCCTAAATAATGCATCCAGTTTTTGTTCAAAGTCGTGATAACCCAGCACGTCATATAATGCATCTCGGGTTTGCATCTGGTCTTCTAAGCCCCGTTGAGTGCCCTCATTAAGTAGAGTCTCATAGACCTCGAGTGCTGCTTTCGACATGGCCCTAAAAGCAGACAAGGGGTATAAAGCCAAACCAACACCAGCATGACGCAAGTCTTCCAAGTCAAGTAACGGGGTTTTACCAAACTCTGTGATGTTGGCGAGGACAGGAACCGGACAGGCCCGACAAAAAGCCTCGAAATCCTTGAGTGAGCTTAGGGCTTCAGCAAAGATCATATCGGCACCGGCCTCAACATAGGCGTGCGCTCTATCAATGGCACCATCCATTCCCTCATTGGCAAAGGCATCGGTACGCGCCATCACCACAAACTGATCATTGGATCTGGCATCAACCGCTGCTTTGATGCGATCGCTCATCTCCGAACAGCCAACAATGGCTTTATTGGGCCGATGACCGCACCGCTTGGCTTGCACTTGGTCCTCGATATGAACCGCCGCCACGCCGCAACGCTCAAGCACTTGAATGGCCCGAGCAATGTTGAATGCACCACCCCAGCCCGTATCAATATCAACCAACAGTGGCAGTGATGAGGCCGCTGTGATTCGGGCAGCATCTTCGGCAACATCCGATAGTTGGGTGATGCCAAGGTCGGGCAAGCCAAAGGAGGCGTTGGCCACGCCTGCACCGGAAAGATAGAGCGCTTGATGCCCTGCCCGCTCAGCCAACAACGCACAATAAGCATTGATGGCGCCCACCACTTGCAGGGGTGGCTGGGAACGGACCAATTCACGAAAGCGGCCACCTGGGCAAAGAGATGTGTGCGTGTTTGACATAAATAAAGGAGACGTTAATCAATTCTCAGGGAAGGTGATTCTACCATGCGGCCATTGTGACTCAGTGGTCCTTGGCGTTCGACCAGCCACGCGACCGTATTGGCCAACCCCTGCGCCTGCTCGATCCCCAAAAATGGCAGGAGGAGCTCGCCTTGTGGCAACACCAAACGCACGCTGCCCAATCCATGGCGCATTTGATAAGGGCTTTGGATCACCCGGATCTGCTGGATTCGTTCCAGCGCCACACCTTGAACCCGCGCGCCCACCAAGCCACTTCGGACCCAGAGGTGACCTGCCTCCAAGCACCAGCCCCAACGTCGGTAGCGGACCGCCACCAAGGCCCAGAGCCCTGCCATTGCCACAGCGATGAGTAAATGCCATGGGATTGGCCAGAAACCCTCAAATGGTCTTGCCAGCCCACCGAAAGCCCAAGGTCCCAGCCCAAAGCCTATCGCGCCCACCACCCATCGGGCGCGCCAGAGTCTGCGATACCGAGGGCTGATCGCATGAAATCTCGATGGCCATGGTGCTTTTAAAATGGGCTGAGCCAATGACTCAACTTCCGAGCGCACCAGACCCAGTAAGCGAAAGGTCTGCTGGCCACGCCCCTCAGCCAATAGGTCCTCACTGCTGGTTTGATGAACCGTGGCCGTCCAAACGCCAAACAAGCGCCCCAAAGGCGACTGGGTAACCAAAAGACCGGTGATTTTGTCGCGATGAAGCTCAAAGAGACGGGTCGACAAAGCGCCTCTTTGATTGATCAATTTGTCTGGATGTACCCAAAGACAAGACCCCCAGTGCACCAACATGGTGTAAAGACCCGTTGAGATGAATACCAAAAGCACCAACACCACAACCACACCAACCACCATCACTGGCGAAGCCAATATCGAATCAGACAGCCCGTTGAACCAATCGCCAGCCTCTATTGTTTCCGACCACCGTTCGAGCGCCTGACTGGTCAAATACGCCAACCCACCACCGATCACCCAAACAAGTTGACTGCTCAAACCCGCCTTGAAAAGTCGCCCAGGTGGAATGGTCATAAGTGGAGTATGGCCATCGCTTGCGTGTGCATCATGGCCCATCAAATCACGCAGCTCATCGGCCAATGCTTTGTCTATCCCAGCCAGCACAATCTCAGGCTTGGCTTGCCCTGGGGTTTGCAATGACAACACCACCAAGCCGAATGGCCGAAAGTAAAATGGCCTGAGAACCTCGACACTTTGAACGCGACCAAAGGCCACGCGAACCTCTGTTTGATGAACCAATCCTTGCCTGAGCCGAATGTCTTGTGCGTTAAAGGAAAAACGAAAGCGCCAAAATCGCGCCATGGCATACACGGCAAATAGGCACACCCCCACAACAAAAAGGCCCACGGCCTCGGTCAGGCTAAAGCGATCGAGAAATGCAACCCCAAAGCCTGCGCCTGCCACCACATATAGATTGTCTTTGACGAACTTGTAGAGACCAGAGACAAACATCACGCCAAGCGCTGGCCACTTGAGTCGGTGCCAAGTCTCGGGTTGCTCAACCACGGGTTATGCTCAACAAATCAACCTCGCTCCACTGCCCTATTCTTCCCGAGAAGCGATTTGGTCTAGGAGCTGCTTTTTCACGCTCTGGGCCAAAGGCGCGGTCAGTCCAAGCACATCCAGATCTCCGCCACTGCCACCAGAGGTGAACAACCTCAAACGACACAAGCCAAACACACGCTCAATCGGCCCACTCAAAGTTTCGACATGTTGAATTCGAATAAAAGGCACGATCACTTCATGTCGCCAGATCACACCGTAACGATAGATCAAATCATGCGTCCGAAGAACCCAGCCCCTTGCACTGGCATCTCGCCACACAATCAATAGATCGATCAAGGCCAGCGCTGCTAGCCCAGCCGGCAGCCACCATAGGTAAGCCATTGGCCACGCGAAAATGCGCGGGCCCAAATCAGCCGCAGCAATCAACGCAACCCAAATCATCCCGTGAGAAAACAACTGCGACCACAAAAACTTTCCATCAACCGAGGCCAATGTCACCTGTTCATAATGCGGCAAACTGTCTAGATCGACTGGCGCATTGCTAAACGGCGTGCCTAGATCAGATTCTGCTTCGCTTGATGACACGGCCACACCTCCACAGCAAATAATTGACAGCGAACCAAAAATGTTTGAACTGTGGATTGCGGGTTTGGCCATGGTGATAACGGTAGTAAATCTGCTGGGCAATCACCGCCAAACGAAACAAACCATAAACCTCATAGAAGGCCCACTGATCCGCCTCAAACCCCATGCGTTCGCAGTAATACTTGACCACTTGTTCACGCGTGAGCATGCCAGCGACGTGGGTGGGTTGGCGCCGGAAGTTTCTAAAGTAGAAATCATCGGTGGCCTCGACCCAATAGGCCATTGAATTCCCCAAATCCATCATGGGATCACCAATGGTGGCCAATTCCCAGTCTAGAATCGCACGAATCTCTATGGGTTCATCTGGCTCACTCAGATTGGGGTTGAGCACCAGATTGTCAAAACGATAATCGCCATGAATCAGGCAGAGCTTTTTTTCTGGCGGGCAATGCGCCTGCAACCAATCCATCACTTTTTTGCCTGACCCCACATTCCACGTTTGGGCCTTTGCAAAACGCCCACACCACCCCTCAATTTGGCGTTGGTTATACCCCTCGCCCTTCCCCACCTGATCAAGCCCTGTGGTCTGGACGTCGACCGAGTGAAGCTCAATGAGTTGATCGATGGCAGCCAAGCACAGTTGACGCACTCGGTCTTTGGACAAAGACAATCCACTGGGTAGATTTGAGCGAAGGATCAGCCCCGACACATGCTCCATCACATAGAACTCTGAACCAATCACTTGCTCATCTTCACAAACAGCGATCATTTTTGGGACAGATTGAATGGAGCGGGCCAACAGCGACTGGATTCGATGCTCTCGGACCATATTGTGTGCAGAAGCCGCCTTTTGCCCCATGGGCGGTCGGCGCAACACCAGTACCTTGTCGCCATAGGTCAGTCGGTAAGTGAGGTTGGATGCCCCCTTGGGGTATTGATGCACCTCGGGAAGCCCTGGAGCAAGATCTAGGCCTTGGCCACGCAACCATGCATCCAAAGCGGTCAGATCAAATTGGTCCTCATCACGCACCGCTTTGGGCTGATCCAGCCATTGCCTCGCTGGGTGATTTTCTTGGCGATTCATAGGGGCATGCTCACGACATTATCCAAAGAGGACACACACCAAACTCAAGTTTCATTGGCCTGCAAATAGGGCTTGAGCTCCAAGCGTGCGATCAGGGCGCGGTGCACTTCATCTGGGCCATCGGCTAAGCGCAATGCCCGAGCGCCTGTCCATGCCATGGCCAAGGGAAAATCATCACTTAAACCAGCACCACCATGGAGCTGCATGGCCATATCAATGACGTTCAGTGCCATGCTCGGCACCGCCACTTTGATTTGGGCAATCTCACTCATGGACTGCCGAACGCCATGCTGATCAAGCGCCCAGGCCGCTTTCAAGACCAACAACCTGGCCTGCTCAATGGCAATGCGCGCCTGGGCAATGCGTTCGCCATTTCCGCCCAAATCAGATAACCGCTTGGAAAACGCTTGCCTCGAGACTGCCCGCTGGCACGCCAAGCTCAGTGCGTGCTCAGCCAATCCAATCAAGCGCATGCAATGGTGGATTCGGCCTGGGCCGAGGCGGCCTTGAGCAATTTCAAATCCCCTCCCAGGGCCTGCAATGATGGCATCGAGTGGCAGGCGAACTTGAGTAAAAGAAACCTCTCCATGGCCATACGGCGCGTCCAACTGGCCCATGGTTTTGAGCATGCGCTCGACTTTGACACCCGGTGTATCCAAGGGCACCAACACCATCGAGTGGCGCCGATGGCGATCGGCTTCAGGGTCAGTCAGCCCCATGAAAATAACGACCTGACAATCTGGATGGCCCACGCCTGTGGACCACCACTTGCGACCATTCAGCACCACCTCGTCGCCTTCAACGATCGCTGTGGCCTGCATGTTGGTGGCATCTGAAGAAGCCACGTCGGGCTCGGTCATACAAAAAGCCGACCGGATCTCTGCTGCCAACAAGGGTCTTAGCCAGCGGTCTTTTTGTGCGGCTGAACCATAGTGGTACAGGACCTCCATGTTGCCCGTATCTGGCGCATTGCAATTGAAAATCTCAGGTGCAATGAAGGACCGACCCATGCACTCGGCCATTGGCGCATAGTCTAGATTGCTCAAACCCTGGCCCAATTGTTCATCGGGCAAAAACAGGTTCCAAAGCCCGGCATCACGCGCTTTTTCTTTCAAGGCCCGAATGCCAGGCAGCACCTGCCAAGGGTTGTCTAGCTGAGACATTTCCTCATGCCATTGGGCCTCATAGGGAATGACATGCTCTTGCATAAACGCAGCGAGCTGCTCACTTAAACCTTTGGCCTTCGGCGATTGAGAAAAATCCATGTCTCTATCCTATCAGCGGCCCTCGCGACCTGCACGCTTGCGTTCGTTCTCTTTCAAGAGGCGTTTTCTGAGCCGGATATGGGTGGGTGTGACTTCAAGGAGCTCGTCATCAGCCAAAAACTCCAAGGCCTGCTCTAAGCTCATCTTGATCGGTGGTGTTAACAACAAAGCATCATCCTTCCCCGCTGCCCTGACATTGGTCAGCTGCTTTTTCTTGAGTGGATTAACCACCAAGTCATTGTCTCTGTTGTGCAGACCAATGATCATGCCCTCATAGACATCTTCACCCGCGCCCACAAACAGCTTGCCACGCTCTTGCAAGTTAAATAAGGCATAGGCAACGGTCACACCCATGTCCATGCTGATCAAGGTGCCATTGATGCGCGAACTAAAACTGTCTGTTTGCTCGCCCCAATGATCAAACACCCGAAAGAACAAACCGGTGCCGGCTGTCATTGTTCGGTATTGACTTTGAAATCCAATCAAACCGCGTGCCGGCGCCAAATAATCCAATCGCACCCGCCCGCGCCCATCGGGTTGGATGTCACGCAATTGCGCCTTACGCTCGCCCATCGCCTGCATCACAGCGCCCTGATAATCCTCTTCGCAGTCTAAGACAACAGACTCCCAAGGCTCTTTGATCTCACCATCGATCTCACGCTTTCTCACCCGAGGACGCGAGACCGCCAATTCAAATCCTTCGCGACGCATCGCTTCAATCAAAACCGACAAGTGCAATTCGCCCCTGCCCGCCACTTCAAATTGATCTGGGTCAGGTGTATCACTGATTTGCAAAGCGACGTTGTGAGACGCTTCTTGATACAGCCTGGCGCGCAATTGACGTGAGGTCAAAAACTTACCCTCACGGCCAGCAAAAGGTGAATCATTGACTTGGAACGTCATATGAATGGTGGGCTCATCCACCGTCAAAACAGGCAATGCCTCCACAGCGCTTGGATCACACAAGGTCGAAGAGATGCCCAAATTCTCGATGCCCGAGATGCCAATAATGTCACCAGCGCTGGCCTCGGGCACTTCCTCACGTTTTAAGCCTTTAAAACCCAACACCTGCAAGACCCGCCCCGTGGTTTTTTTGCCTTCGGCATCAACCACCGCAACCGATTGGTTGGTTGAGACTTTGCCTCTACGGATCCGGCCCACCCCAATCAAACCCACATAGGTTGAGTAAGCCAGCGTTGAAATTTGCATTTGAAAAGGGCCATCCGGATCAACGGGTGGCTCAGGCACATGCTCAACCAAAGCCTCGAACAAAGGCGTTAGATCACCCGAGCGAATATCCGGCTCCAAACCGGCATAACCATTTAAGGCTGAAGCATATAAAACGGGGAAATCCAACTGCTCATCGGTGGCTTCAAGTTGGTCAAACAAATCAAATGTTTGGTTCAAAACCCAGTCGGGTCGAGCACCATCCCGATCGATTTTATTGATCACAACAATCGGTTTAAAACCCATAGCAAAGGCTTTTTGGGTGACAAAGCGCGTCTGTGGCATGGGCCCATCGACGGCATCGACAAGCAATAAAACAGAGTCCACCATGGATAAGACGCGCTCAACCTCGCCACCAAAGTCAGCGTGGCCTGGTGTGTCGACGATGTTAATGCGCCAATCGCGCCAATTGATGGCGGTGTTTTTTGCCAAAATGGTGATGCCGCGCTCACGCTCCTGATCGCCCGAGTCCATGACTCGGTCAGTCAAGCGTTCGTGTGCAGCAAATTCGCCCGATTGCCGAAGCAACTGGTCGACGAGTGTGGTCTTGCCATGATCAACGTGAGCGATGATCGCAATGTTTCTAAGTTTCATGAAAGGGGTATCCCGACCCTGGGCGCGAAGAGACCGAGATTATACCTGTTATTTCTCAGCCAAAACCGGGCTTGTCCAATAACCGCTGATCTTTCTTTGCATGAAATTGCAGGGCATTTCGATAATAGCGAGCCGAGGCCTCAGCATCGCCTTGTCTGTCCATAAGACGACCCAGGGCCATGTAAATCTCAGCCGATGCTCTTTTCTTGAGGGCCTGCTCCAAAAAGCTTTGTGCCTTCTCATACTGACGGTCATCCAGATACAAAAGCCCCAGTGTCTCTAAAAGCTCAGGATGCTCGGGGTGGCTCTGGATTCGCTTCTCACAATCAAGGATGCGCCGCGCGCGGTTGGTGTCATCACTGACCCGATAAGTCTTGAGAACCTCTGCATCCAAACTTTGATCCAACAAATCGACCAGCAGACGACCCGAATGATCGTGATGCCCCAAGGCGGCCGCCCGATGGGCATAGGCCAACACCAATGGTCTCTCCTTGCGCTGACGGGAACCCAAAGATTTCCATGTCTGTTGCAACGATGGGTAGTCATCGCAGTTGGCCAATTCACGTTCGGCTGCCAGTTGCGACAAGGCCTGCGCTTTTTCTGGATCGAGCATGCCGGCCCGTCTCAGCGCCGGTGTTAATTCACGAAGTGGTCGCCATCGGCCACTGTCTTGATAGGCGCCCAACAGTGATCGCAACACCCCCATGTGCTTGGGCTTTTTTAAATGCAAGCTCTCTAAAATGGTGATGGCTTGATCCACCCGACCTTCCTCGAGCGCCAGCCGCGCGCGGGCAAATTGCGTGATGAAATGCTTCCGCCCGAACCGGGCATTGGCTTGATCAAGCCATGCATCTCTGGCTTCTGGGTCCGAACGTCCCTGAGCGGCTCGAGCCGCCCCCAACAAACCAGCGGTTGATTTTTGATACGTCAGTGACTGAGCAAACAGACGCTCAGCTTTGTCCCACTCGCCCTCGGTGAGTGCCAAAAATCCATCCTCAAGCTGCTGACGTGAGCGCGTCTGTTTGCGCTTTGCCAACAACCGTCCAGGCCAACGAATCAGACCCAGCAATAAAGATAGGACCAACCAAACCACAACCACCACTAGCACCCAGGCGATCAGTGGCATTTCGATTTCCCATGCCCCCACACCGACCACGACTTGCCCGGGGTCTTGCAACAAAATCGGCGCCACCAGCGCCCCAGCGACCACCACCACAGCCACAAACAAAAACATGAAGACCCACTTCATGGCTGGTAGAGCACCTGCTCGAGCGCACGCTTTGTGGCGCCAAGCGAATCCGGTGGTGGGCTGTTCTCTATGCTGGCCAAGCGCTCGAGTTGGTCTCGCACCGCTCGGGTCTGGTCGGCATTGTATAGGCGTTCAATCTCCAAACCGAGCTGAGCAGACTGACCGCGTGTGGCCACTGCATCGTGTGACGTGACCGCGATCTGCAGCAACAACAGCCGCTGCTCGATGTTGGCGCGCGCCAAGCGCTGATCACGTGCAGATAAGGCCGCGACATCTCGGGGCCTGACTCGGACCACGCCTGACAACAGCTGGCCGAGGCGCGCCAACCAACCCTCGCCTGCCTCAGCGGAAGAGACCTCGGCCTTGGGCTCTTCGATCGTGGCCGGATTGACTTGGGCAAACGACCAGCTCTTGTGGTCAACCAGCCAGCCTTGTATCGAGGTTTGCCACTGAGCCCAGTCCGTTGGTGACCAGTCAGCCAAGCTCGCTTGCTCTTGTTCTAGCCTTGGCAACAACGCCAATAGATCATCATTGTTCGATTGGGCCCATTCGCGGCCGAGCGCCTCATAGCCGGCCAGCGCCCAGTCTTTGGAGCGACTGTTCACGTGCCCCTCAATCTCAAGCAAAGCCCAATAGGCTTCCATCAACTGAGCACGCTGGGCCATCACGACTCGCACAGACTCTTCGGTCACCGAGCCATTTGAATCGCCTAATCCAGACACCGCCTGATTCACTTTTGATCTCAAATCTTCAATGGCGCGCCCAAACGTGGTCACTTGCTCGCCCAATTCATCCAAGCGGGTCCCTTGGGTCCGGTTGGCGTCTTCGACAACAGAGACGGTGGCCGAGACTTGAGCGATGGCTGCGTTGAGTTGATCCACTTCTCCAGCCAAGGCCTCGAGCTTGTCTTCAAACTGCGATTGCCACACTTTCTCAGCCTGCGCTTGAGTCGAGGCAAACTGCTCTAATGACGAATCAATGCTTTGCTCAATCCGACGGTCCATCGCATCACCCAAAACCTCCGACTCGATCGCTCGTTCAAGCTCAACGACCCGTTGCTCTAGGGCATTTTTTTGAGCAGGCCAGATCCCGGTGGGCCACCCGAAGGGAAAGCTCAGGTAGTAACTGCTCGCGCCGAGGGCCAAAACAGCCAAAAAGACCAGAGCCAATCCGGCTTTAACGATCACCCCAAACCGAGATCTCTTGGGTGTTTCATTTGTGGTTGGGTTCGAACTTGCTGTTGGGTTTGGACTGCTGGAATCACTCATCAAAACAACCTTCGTGAAAATGAGGACAGACCGGGTGAGTGAGCGAGGGCGACCACACTGGCGGCCAATCGATGGGTCCGGGCGCCTAGCCAAGCTTTCGAAGCGCTAGGGACTTGCTTTTTGGCGTTGGCAGTAGGGGTAAGCGCCCCAAAAGCTAGCGTCATAACGGCGCCCGGATAGCGAAACATGACATCCACCTCAGCCAATAAATTCATCATGCCACCACCTAGGCCTCATGTCCAATGCCGGCCTGATTGTCCAAGGACACCGAAAAAAATGCATCGATCGCCCCGACTTCTGGCGCACACACCTCATGGGCCATCGGCCAAGTTTGGAAGTTCACGTCCAAGCCAGCCTGCGTGAGCGTCTTTTGCGCCAGATCCCCTAAGCCCAGTGGGACAATGGGGTCATGGCTTCCGTGCGCCATGTAAATGGGGCATTGGGACTGCGCCGGCGCCAGCCATTGATCCAATTGCCTGCCTTGTAGCAAATAGGTGGATAAGGCCACGATCGCAAACAAAGGCCGTGTGCAGGCCAAACCCGCCCTGAGTGCGATCGCGCCTCCTTGGGAAAACCCGGCCAACCCAACACGCTCAATACCAGGGGCGTCCATTTCTGCCTCCACCAACCCAGTGATGGCATGAACCGACTCAGCAATGCCTTGGGCATCTTGGTCTCTATCCATATCAAAACCCAAAATGTCATACCAAGCCCGCATGGCCATGCCACCATTTAGAGTGACGGGTCGAATCGGTGCATTTGGGAAGATGAAGCGCATCCCATGGTCTTTGGCACTTTGGAGCTGCGGTACAATGGGCACGAAGTCGTTGCCATCCGCCCCCAGGCCATGCAGCCAAATCACGCTGACGCTTGGATTTGGCGTGGTCTCAACCACCACGCATTCAATGTTGTTTAAAGTGAGGGTTTTCATGTCATTCAGTTTAACGCCTGAGCCCAATCAAGAACCAAAAAAAATGCGCGCACGTCCACTCTTGGTCTGGTTGGTGACGGGCTTTGTGCTGAGTGGTTGTGGCTTAAAAGATGATTTGATCCTGCCCGAAGCCACTCAGTCACAGGCAGCAATCCATGCGCCATCAGGGACCGCCGACGCCAAGACCGTCGAGGCATCTCAATGAAACGCATTCCTGAACCAGAACTGATGGATTCTCTGGAGCAAACTCAGGCCTACGCGGCGGCTGATTTCTCCGAGCCCAATCGCCTCTTTAGCCAAGCAGTGCGTCGCACCTTAAAAGGCCAGCAGCCCGCGCTAGAGACACGCTTATTGGACTTGGGCTGCGGCTCGGGTGGTTTGCTGGTTGAATTGGCCCATACCCTGCCCGATTGGGACATGCTAGGAGTCGATGCTGGACCGAATATGCTGAAACTGGCTCGGCAATGCATCGCCGAGGAAAACCTAGACGGACGGGTCGCCCTCATCGAAGCCCATCTTCCGAGTGATCTCGAAGCGGTTCGAGCGCTCGGTCCTTTTGAAGCCATCGTCTCAAACAGTTTGGTTCATCATTTAAACGATCCGATGACGATGTGGGCATCCATTAAAGCCCTTGGACAGGCCGGCACGCACGTGGTTGTGATGGATCTGGCCAGACCAGCCAGTCTGGAGGAAGCCAAAGACCTGGTTGAGGCACATACGCAAGGGGCTTTGCCGGCGCTCAAAGAAGATTTTTACAACAGCCTTCTGGCCGCTTGGCGCCCCGATGAAATTGAATCGCAGCTTTCTAAATTAAAGAAGCTCGA
>JAGYMV010000109.1 GCA_018400355.1 Wenzhouxiangella sp. | reverse complement strand
TTTCCTGACCGGTCAGTGTTTTCCAATGCGCCAATGCTTGGTCGAGAAGGGTTTGGGTGCCATTGATGTTGGTGCGAATAAACGCCCCGGGCCCATCGATGGATCGGTCCACATGACTTTCGGCTGCAAAATGCACAAGGGCTTGGGGGTGGTGTTGCAAAAACAGCGACTGCACCAAGGCCTCATCGCAGATGTCGCCCTCAATCAGGCGATGGCGCGAGGGATCCAAATCCGCCACCGAGGCTGGATTGGCTGCATAGGTCAATGCATCGAGGTTGATCACCGAATGCTCAGTGGTCTCAATAAGATGACGAACAAAGTTGGCGCCAATAAAGCCCGCGCCGCCTGTCACTAAAATGGTTGACATGAAAGCCCCTTGTGGTTCCTTTGAGCCGCACACATCCACGCTGAGTGAGCAGCCCAAGCGCTGCTCACCGGCATGGATATCGAGTGATTAAAATGGAATGTCGTCTTCAAGACCACCGCCGGTGTTTTGTGGTGGCGCATCCATTCTGGGTGCCGATTGAGGTGCCTGCGATGGGGCATCATCAAACCCAGACCCGCCCCCTCGAGAGTCCAGCATCTGCATTTCATTGCCCACGATCTCTGTCGTGTAGCGGTCATTGCCATCGCGGTCTTGCCACTTTCTGGTTTGCAGACGGCCTTCCACATAGACTTTGGAGCCTTTTTTGAGATACTCACCGGCAATCTCGCCCAAACGCCCAAACATCACCACACGGTGCCATTCGGTGTTTTCACGGGTCTCGCCGGTGGCCTTGTCGCGCCAGCTCTCCGATGTGGCCAATGACAAGTTGGCGACTGCGTTGCCACCTTGCGTGTGCCGAATCTCAGGATCCGAGCCTAAGTTACCGATTAATATCACTTTATTGATGCCTCGAGCCATGATCTCGGGTCTCCTTGAATACAACTTGAATACAAAACGTCAGCCAATGCCAGAAAGTCTAGCACAGACACTTAAATATTGAGATGTCGGACAACTCATGCCGACAAGTGGGCCTTCGGCTCGTATAATTGTAGGTTATGGAGTACGCCCCTGTCATATCCGGCCCAGAGACCCTCGATGAGGTGATGGCGCTGAGCCAAGCCGATCGCCACAGTGTCGATGCGTTGATTCGTGAACGACTCCAGTCGGATGTGGCCTTGGTTAATCAGATCGCACAACACATCATTCATGGCGGCGGCAAACGCATGCGCCCACTGGTCCATTTGTTGAGCGCCAAGGCGTTGGGCTATCGAGGGAATCAGCACATCCAACTGGCCACTGTGATTGAATTCATCCACACCGCCACCTTGTTGCATGACGATGTGGTCGATGAGTCGAGCCGACGCAGAGGCCAAGAAACCGCACACACCATCTGGGGCAATGCCCCATCGGTGCTCGTTGGTGATTTCTTATATTCCAGAAGTTTTCAGTTAATGGTGGAATTGGAAAGCGCTGAAGTGATGCGCATCTTGGCCAACACCACCAACACGATTGCCGCAGGTGAAGTGTTGCAGTTGATGCAAATGGGCAATGCGGATTTGAGCATTGAAGATTATTTCAAGATCATCTCAGACAAGACCGCGTGTTTGTTTTCTGCCAGCGCGGAACTCGGTGCGGTCTTAGCGCATGGCAACCAATCAGGGACCAGCCCCCACCAAGCCAACATGAGCCAGTTTGGCCTGTTGCTTGGCCAATGCTTCCAAATCACCGATGATGTGTTGGACTACCGCGCAGACGATGCCACCTTAGGCAAAAACATTGGCGATGACCTGGCCGAGGGCAAAGTGACCTTGCCATTGATACTGGCTCTGCAACAAGGCAACCCCACGCAACAAAGCCTCATCCGTTCTGTGATTGAGGCGGCTGACTTAAGCCAGCTCGATTCCGTCTGCGAGATCTTGGTTGAATTGAACACGCTGGACCAATCGATGGACCAAGCCAAGCAGTTGGCCGAGCAAGCACAAGAGTGCTTGAGCGCACTGGATGCCTCACCCCATCGAGACGCCTTGATGGTGCTGGTCGAACACGCCTTGTACCGACACCGTTAGGCTCAGACCAACACCTCTGGTCGAGGCCCGACCACCCCCAGCTGAAATCTATGCGCTAGTCGCTTGAGTTGAGCAAGCCAACGGCGCGTACAAATACCTCGCCTCTGTGCTCAAAGTTTTGATAATGACCAAAGCTCGGTGCGCCCGGTGACAACAGCACAGTCACTGGCCTATTGGACTGGCCCTTGATAGACCCTGCCATTTGCTGGGCGTGATGAATCGCTTGCATCA
This sequence comes from Wenzhouxiangella sp., assembly GCA_018400355.1. Classification (GTDB taxonomy): domain Bacteria; phylum Pseudomonadota; class Gammaproteobacteria; order Xanthomonadales; family Wenzhouxiangellaceae; genus Wenzhouxiangella. The sequence continues at coordinate 1,214 of JAGYMV010000109.1, read as the reverse complement.
TGTCGTCGGCTTGGGACACTGGGCAGTGTTCGAGCACACCTTGTGCGCTGAGCGCTTCAATGATCCGCTGCCCATTGTCCGGCAAAGCCACCAAGCCAGCCAATGGCCAGCGCTTGAGATGGTCGATCACCACCGACCAATCACCACCGCGCTCATGCCCACCGACCAGCAACACGATCGCTTGTCCTTCCAGTGACTCAAGCGCGGCTCTTGTGGCATAGGGCGTGGTGGCGATGGAGTCATTGATCCACCGAATGCCACTGGGGCCATCGATGCGCTGCAAACGATGCGCCAGTGCTTTGAAACGCCCCAAACTCGGCGCCAATTGCTGGGCACTGAGGCCCAAGTGATCCAAAGCGCTCAGCGCCATCACCGCATTGTCTAGGTTGTGTCGGCCGGCCAAGGGCCACTGGTCGGCGCGCAAAACAACCTCATCATCGACGACAACACCATGATCAGCGCGGTGCAATGAACCCTTGCTTTCTGGTGGCCACGGGTTGGCTGAAATCGCCGATGGCCTCTCGCTGACTTCTGCCATCAAGATGGGGTCTCTGGCATTGACCAAGACCTGTTGGCCTTTGGTCAGGTCAAACAAACGCATCTTGGCCGCGTAATAAGCCGCCACGCTGCCGTGCCAATCGATGTGCTCCGGAAACAAGCGGGTGATCAAACTCAACCTCAGGTGAGCGTTTAGATCGCAGAGTTGGTAACTGGATAACTCCGCCACCACCACATCGGCTCTTTGTTCATCCAATGAGGTGGCTGTGGCATCCAACAGCCCCACCAAAGGCCGGCCGATGTTGCCAGCCAGCACCGCTGTTTGATCTGATTGATTGATCAAATGAGCCAACAAGGACGATGTGGTGCTTTTTCCTTTTGAACCGGTCACCCCGATGACGGTTGCATCGGGGCGTTCTGAAAAAAAGATCGACGATGGGTTGAGAACCGCGCCACCGGCTTGGCGAAATGCCGATAAGGCGGGATGGTCCACTGGGATGCCCGGCGAGCGAATCGCCACATCAAACTCCATCAGGCCTTGATCAAACGCTCGGCAGATGAGCGACTCACCCAACCCACTGGCCCCATCTCCCACCGATCCATCCGACTCCACCCAGACAGGCAAAGCGGCCATGTCTTTGTGTTGTGATAACAGCCGATGGGTGGCCTGCCCTTCGCGGCCATACCCCAACACCACCACCTTTTGTTTGGTCAAC
>JAGYMV010000108.1 GCA_018400355.1 Wenzhouxiangella sp. | reverse complement strand
AAAAAAGCCGGCTTGTTCCACAGGGCCTTGAGTCAAAACAGCCCGCTCAGCCAAGACCTCATCGTCTAGCATCACGTTCAATGAACCGACCACCTGACCCGCTTCGAGCGGTGCCACCAGCGCACCATCCAAAGCCAAGGTGTTTTCAATGTCATCAAAACGCCCTCTGGGGACGGTGACAAACACGGCCTCATCGAGCGTCAAATTCACCTCATCGACTTTGCCCTGCCAAACCGACTCGGTGGCGACAACGTCTTCAGGGCTGTAGAGCGAGTAGGTCTCGAAAAACCGAAACCCATAATTGAGCAAAGACTGTGACGAGGTGGCCCGGCTTTCTTCGCTGGCAGACCCCATCACCACGCTAATCAACCGCATGTCGTTTCGGGATGCCGAGGTCACCAAACAGTAGCCTGCCGCTTCGGTGTGGCCTGTTTTTAGGCCATCCACCGATGGGTCGCGCCACAACAGCCGATTGCGGTTGTGTTGGCGGATCTCGTTGTAGGTGTACTCGCGTTGAGAATACCAATCGTAGTACTCCGGAAATTCATCAATAATCGCCCGCGCCAACAGTGCCGAGTCCCACGCTGAGGTGAGCTGGACAGGATCTGGAAGGCCGGTGGAATTGACATAAAACGTGTCATCCATGCCCAAACTTTTGGCGTATTCGTTCATCAACAAAGCAAAGGCTTCTTCGGTGCCAGCGATGTGTTCGGCGATCGCGACACTGGCATCATTGCCCGATTGAATGATGATCCCTTTCAATAAAGATTCCACATCGACTCGCGTGTTGACTTGAACAAACATGCGCGAACCCCCCGTCCGCCACGCACGCTCCGAGATCACCACCTCATCGTCTAGGGCGATGTTCCCGCGTTTGAGTTCGTGAAAAGCCACATACGAGGTCATCAACTTGGTGATGCTCGCTGGCTCAACCGGCGAATGCGCATCTTTTTGGGCGATGATTTGTTGCGAATGGAAATCCATCAGAATGTAGCTTTTGGCATCCACCGGTGGCGCTTGTGGGATCGCCACCTGCGCGTGCACGGCCGTTCCATGACCCATGAGCGAGGCCAACAGCACAATAGAGGCCATTGAGGCCAATAGGGTAGAACTAAAATGACGCATCGGATTCATGATCGTGGCTCGTTTTTGCATGGGGTTTCTTCAAGGATACACATATTGGGCCTGATCTAGGCCGAGTTCAAGCAATTGGGCAATGACATCAATGGCGGTGGTGGCCTCTGATATGGGCCCCACGCGCACGCGCCAGACCCGATCTCGACGGGATTTCGGGGGCTCAAAGGCCACCGGGCCCACACCCGCACCCTCGAGTCGAGCCTGCAATTGGCGGGCGTTGTCGGGGTTGGAGAACGCACCGGCTTGCACCCACACCGGCAATCGGGCTGGGCGGGCGATGGCGGGGGGTGGGCCATCGAAGGTCAGCGCACGCACCTCAACAGGGGCCGTGCCCTCTTGGTCCATCCCCAGAGTCACCGCCGCCGCCCACGATAGATCAATGATGCGCCCGGGCTTAAATGGCCCACGGTCGTTCACACGAACAATGATCGATTGGTCGGTGTCGAGCCGGCGGACTTCAACATAGGTGGGCAACGGCAAGGTCTTGTGCGCGGCCGTCAACTGATACAAGTCATAAGGCTCACCCGATGAGGTCAGCCGCCCATGAAACGCTTGGCCATACCAAGAAGCGCGGCCTTGTTCGACATAACCGACCGCCGTGGGTAAGACTTCATAAGTCTCTCCCATCACCTCATAAGGACTGTGGTTGCCATACGCGCTCAATGGCTCGGGCTTGGGGTTGACCGGCTCGATCAATGAGACATCCAACACATTCTCTGGCGGCCCATCTCTTAAGTAACGCGGCGTGCAGGCCGAAAACACCAACACCACGAGGACCAACAACAACCAGCGTGCCACCTGCTGCCGCTGAAATTCTGCGCTCATAGGGCTTGTTGGGCAATCGCCTCAGCCAATTGAGTCACCGCCATGGCATAGAGTGGTGAGCGGTTGTAGCGGGTGATGACATAAAAATTGTTCAAACCCAACCAATACTCTGGGCCCGACTCACCGTCCAATTCGATCACCGTCGCTGGGGTACTCGGATCCAAATCTTGTGCATCGAACACAAAGCCCATCTGAGCAATGTCTTCGATGGTGTGGGCGGGTTTCATGGCAAAGCCCTCGGTGCTGGCCTCAGGTGAGACTTCCTCGATGGGCAGCGCAATCGGCTGGCCCTCAATCCAGCGGTGCTTGGCCAGATAATTGGCCACCGACCCCAATGCATCGGGCAAAGAACGCCACAAATCGCGGTGGCCACTGCCATCAAAATCCACCGCATAGGCTCGATAGCTGGAGGGAATGAACTGACCCAGACCCATGGCGCCAGCATAAGATCCTCTGATCTCAGTCAAGGGCAAGCCTTCTTCATTGGCCAAGGCCAAGAAATGCCCGAGTTCAGATGAGAAAAAAGCGCTTCTGGGTTCGTAGTAGAAACCCAAAGTCGCCAAGGCATCGATCACACGGAAACTGCCGGTGTTCATGCCGTAGTTGGTTTCCACACCGACAATGGCCACCACCATTTCGATGGGGATCCCAAACTGCTCGCTGACTTGTTCTAAAAGCGCTTGGTTGGCGCGCCAAAATTCAACCCCACCCATGATGCGGGTGTCGGTTAAAAAGATGGGGCGGTAGTCATACCAAGGCTTGGCCTCGGCCGGACGGGTCATGGCGTCGATGATGCTTTGTTTGTACTCGGCCTCATTTAAAACAGAGCGGATCAGCTCCGGATCAACGGCATGCTCTTGGGCCATGCGCGTGACAAACGCCTCAGCACCCGGATGGGGCTCCGCCCAGACCAGTTGACTCAAACCCACTGCAATCAAACCCAATACCATCCATCGCTTCATCATCGTTAAGAGCTCTCATCCTAAAAAGTTGTTTGACGTATTTTAATTTCGCCGCATGGCAGCGGCTCGCGCCCACCCCCAACACCTGGGTGTCAATTTATAGCATGGATCATCGACCCATAAAGCGCCGCTGGCTATGCAGTCCTTGAATCAGACCAAAACTGGCCAAAATGGTTGCAGCCGAGGTCCCGCCATAACTCATCAACGGCAACGGCACGCCCACCACCGGCAACAAGCCGCTGACCATGGCGATGTTCACCACCACGTAGGCAAAAAATAAAAACACCAAGCCCCCGATTAAGAGTCTGGCAAACGGTCCGCTGGATTGGTGCGCCAGCTGCAAACTCCGAATGAGGATGGCGCCATACAAACTCAAAATCGCCAGCACGCCAAGCAAACCGAACTCTTCGGCCAACACCGAGAAAATAAAATCGGTGTGGGGTTCGGGCAAGAACTCCAAATGCGATTGCGATCCCGACAGCCACCCCTTACCAGACCAACCACCCGAGCCCACCGCAATTTTGGATTGAATGATGTTCCAGCCCTGGCCCAAGGGATCGCGTTCGGGGTCTAGAA
>JAGYMV010000107.1 GCA_018400355.1 Wenzhouxiangella sp. | reverse complement strand
GCGATGTGCGTTTCGTTGGGGTGGATGTCATAGCTCCCCAAACCTTGGCTTGAACGGGGCAATTCGATGCCGAAAGGCTCGGTGATTGACTCAACCGCTTCTGTGCCCACATGAATGCGATAGACGTGCGCTTGGCGTTCTTCGTCAATCCAGTGGTCCCACATCGAATACGGCAGGGCATTCCATTGGTGGGCTGAGACATGGCTGTCTTTGTTTTCTTTGAGGGTGGCGCTCATCGCCTCCCAGTCTTGACCTGGGTACGTGCGGCTGATGAAGTAGATGTGTTCACCCACCCAACGCAAAGAAGACACACCCGTTGGGATGTGGCCGAGGCGCTTTGCCTCACCGGGCTCATTCATGGGCAACAGATAAATCTGGCCAGCCTCGTCGTCGTTTCGGCGGCTAACAAACGCCAACCAATCGCCCTCGGGTGAGAAAACAGCACTTCCTGCTGAATGCCCCTCGGCGGTCAATGGGCGTTGCACGCCCCCGTTTTCAGAAAACAAATACAACCGTGTTTCTGAAGAATCGTCCTCGGTGTTGTAAGAGGTCACAGGCGCCACGATGTGACCACCGGTGGGTGAGATCACAGGCGAGCCCAATCGATCCAGCTCCCACAAAACCTCTGCCGATAACGGCCGACTGTCTTGTGCAAAAACCACAAAGGGCCAAAGAACCAGTAACAGCGCCCATTTTTTCATTGTTTGTTTTCCTTGTGTTGGCAATTAAATCAATACAAAGTCAGTGAGCTGACATCCATGGTGTAAGCCGAGGCAGCGGTTTCATTGGAGATGTCTTCAATGTTGAGCTGCCCCTCCATCCAAAATGCATCCCAAATATTAACCATCGGCATGGGTTCCTCAAGCCGACCATAAATCAACTGATTGGCCGGTGGGGGTGGCACATGGATGCACGCCCCGAAATACGGTACCAAGAAAAATTCTTTGAGATTGCCCTCGCCGTCTGTTTCAATGGGCACCACAAACCCAGGGATTTTCACCTTCTGCCCATCGAGTTCACCGACGGTCCGAAACGACTGAAAGGCTTCGGGGTCACCAAAGCCTGTGTGGTCGACTTGATTGGATGCATCCATCCAGACCTTCGCCTCGTCTTCAGGCATCAAATCCAACCACTCAAGCTCTCTGATGTCGTCATTGGCAAAGGCCGCTGTGCCCAAAAGGGCAGCACATATCAAAACTATGGAACGTTGCACGCGTGTCATCAGAAATTCCTATATGTTGTGTCTATCTACTGAGGTCTAGATGTGTGGCTTTGACCTTTGATTGTACCGTGAGTTTCTTTAGTTTCGGACCTGCATGCCATCTGCCAAGGTGCGCCGGTACGCCAGGCTGGCGGGAATCAACGCCACCAGCAGACCCGCCACCCAAATCAGTGCCAACACACCCAGCTGCCAAGCCTCTGGCCAACCCAGACTCAAATAAATGCCCAAGCGGTCCAACAGCACTGGCGCGGCTGCCCACTGCGCGGCGTAAGCCAAACCAACCCCCAAAAGAATGCCAGCAAAGGCGATCAGGCCTGCCTCAACCACCAGCAAAGTGGCGATTTGGCGGGGCCTGGCCCCATTGGCTCTAAGAATGGCCATCTCACGGCGGCGCTCGTTCAAAGTGGTCAACAACACCGTCAACATCCCCAAAAGGCCTGTTAACACCACCAAAAACGCCACCACTCGGAGAATTTGTTCAGCCAAACCGGAAATTCTCCACAGCTCTTGCAGCGCAATGCCAGGGATAATCGCACTCAGTGGTTCAACCCGGTACTCATTCACCCGCCGCTGGAGCCCAAACACCGCCGCTCGGGTTTTGAGCCCGAGAAAAATGGCCGTCAAGGTTTCGGGTTCCAACTCATCGGCTCTGTCGCGGGCTTGATCGGCATCCAAGCCAGTCCCTGGCCGTTGCATGCCACTCTCCCAACCCACATGGATCGCTCGATGCGCGCTCAATGAAACATAGAGCTGCTGGTCAATTGGCGTGCCCGTGGGCGCCAAAATGGCCGCCACCTTAAAGGGCAGCGAATCGTGAGCCTGCAAACTCACCCTGCCGGTGCCATGGGACAAAACAATGGCATCCCCCAGGTCATAGCCAAGCTTTCTGGCCACTTGCGCGCCGATCACCACATCAAACAAATCACCAAATATTTCCTCGGTGTGTTTGCCGCGAGCAATGGTCAAAGGCTCTTGATTGCCCACCTGGAAAGAATCAAAAAACGCCCGCGTGGTCCCCATCACGCGATAGCCCTGATGCGAGTCGCCCAAGGCCATGGGCACAGCCCAATCCACTTCTGGCAGCGCCTCGAGTTCTTTGAAAGTCTGCCAATCGATGTTGTTGGTGGCACTTCCAATACCAAACACCGAGTACAACAGCAGTTGAATCGGCGCGGTTCTGGCGCCCACAATCAAATCCACCCCAGAAACCGACCGATAAAAACCCTGGCGGACTTCTTGTCTGAGTTGTTCCACCATCACCAGCAAACCGATGGAAAAAGCGATGGTCACAACAGTCAATATCACCGCAAAGCGGCGATTGAGAAGGGAATGCCAAGCCAGTGATATCAGTTTCATACAAACACCGACTCGAGCGACAGTGTGCGGTCAAAGCGCGGCGCCAGGTCTTGCTCATGGCTCACAAACAACAAGGTGCTACCACTGAGTTCTGTTTGTTTGAACAACAAATCAATAAACACTTGTCGCCGGTCGGCGTCTAAGGCCGAGGTGGGTTCATCAGCCAAAATTAAATCGGGCTCACCAATCAGGGCTCTGGCGGCAGCCACCCTTTGTTGTTGCCCCACACTCAAAGCATCGGCTCGGCGCGACCACAGACCACTTTCTAAATCCATGCCCATCAACAAACGCTCAACCGCTTGGTCAACATCACCACAGCGTTGGGCTCGCTGTTTTGAAAACTGGCAAGGCAGCGCAACATTCGACCGCACATCCAACCACGGCAACAAGTTGAATTGTTGAAAAATAATGCCCAAATGATCGGCCCGAAACCGATCTCTCCGAGATCCTTTAAGCCGATCCAAACGCTCTCCAGCGAACACCACCTGACCCGAATCTGGCTTGATCAGCCCACCGATCAGCGCCAACAAGGTGGATTTTCCAGACCCGCTGGGGCCATATAAAAAGACTTTCTCGCCTTTGTTGAGGCTGATGTCTGGCAAAGCAATGACCTCATCTGACCCAGGCCAGGTGTAACGAAGTCCATTGAGCTCTAACAAAGGTGTCATCGAATGCCGCTGGGTTTATTTCAGGTCGACGCGTGTGGTGTTGGCATCCAACCTCGCCTGCAGCGCGCCTGTTTGTGTCAACACATCCAGTGTGATGCGCTCATTGTTGGGGAACGAGGCGAACAAGTTGATTTCTACCCAGGCCAGATCATCGGGCGCCGCACAAACCGCTTCGACATTGACCTCAAAGTAGGCGTGGTCACCTTCATGATCATGATCATGGTTATGGTGATCATGACTGTGATGATGCCCCGCCTCATCATCATCCGTCGGTGGGTC
>JAGYMV010000106.1 GCA_018400355.1 Wenzhouxiangella sp. | reverse complement strand
TCATTGTGCAACCGAGTTTGTTACCGAAAGAGTCAATGCGAGGGCAGGCCATTCGGGCGTTGAAAGCGCATCAATCTCCCGCGCTGGCCATATCGCTTAACAGCTCTGCTTGGTGGGCAAGTTGGAGCGGTTCAATCACCAGGTCCAGTTGACCCTCCATCACGGCGTCCAGATCGTATAAGGTCAGGCCAATGCGGTGATCGGTGACCCGGCCCTGGGGAAAGTTATAAGTCCGAATGCGTTCTGAGCGATCCCCTGAGCCCACCTGCAGCTTGCGCTCGCTGGCCACTTCGCTGCGCTGCGCTTCAATCTGGCTTTCGAGCAATTTGGCACTCAACAAGCTCATCGCGCGTGCTCGGTTTTTGTGTTGCGAGCGCTCATCTTGGCACTCAACCACGATGCCAGTGGGCAAGTGAGTGATCCGAATGGCCGAATCGGTGGTGTTGACGTGTTGTCCGCCTGCACCCGATGAACGATAGGTGTCGACTTTGAGATCGGCTGGGTTGATATCCACGCCATCAACTTCATCGATCTCAGGCAGGATCGCGACGGTGCATGCCGAGGTGTGGATGCGACCTTGTGACTCTGTGGCTGGAACACGCTGAACACGGTGCGTGCCTGATTCAAACTTCAGATACGAGTAGGCCCCTTGGCCGATGATCCGAGCGATGACTTCCTTAAACCCACCCGTCTCACTCTCATGGCTTGAGAGCACCTCCACCCGCCACCCGCGCCGTTCAGCGTAACGAAGATAGGCCCGAAACAGGTCGCCGGCAAAGAGCGAAGCTTCCTGACCCCCAGTGCCCGCCCGTATTTCTAGAAAGAGGTTTTTGTCATCGTTGGGGTCTTTGGGCATCAGCAAACGTTGCAGCTCGATGCCAAGCGCTTCAAGATGCTCTTCTGCTTGTTGCTTGTCGTCTAAAGCCAGTGCCTTGAGCTCAGGGTCTGGGTCTTTGGCCAGCTGTTCAGCCTCTGCCAAACGGGTTTGCGTGTCTTGATGCGCTCGCCACACCGCCACCACACTCTCAAGGTCGGCGTATTCCATCGACAACTGTTGGAAACGCTGCCGATCATTGATGACCTCTGGGTCGGCGAGCAAATGGGTCAGTTCTTCAAATCGCTCACTCAAGTGTTGTAGGCGGGCTTCTAAGCCTTGATTCATCAGAACGCTTCCATGACATGACAATACCGTGCTCATGATAGGCTATTTCCCATGTTGCTGAGATGCCATTCACCCAAATCCACAGGCGCCCGAAGGGGTGTGATCGGGCCATGGTGGCGGGTGCTGGTGTTGCTGTACTTGTGCGGTGTGTCTGCTGTCTCCATCGCGCAGCCAGCCGACGATTGGCTGTCTCACTTGCACCCCGAAGAAGCCGCGGCTCATGGCGAGGCCTATCAAGAACATATTGAGGAGATCCTCAGTGGCGACGATCCAGAGGCGTTGCAGCAGCTGGCGGTGATGTCTGTTTTTTCAAATGACTGGTCGGTGGCCGCACAAGCAGCAAGACAATTTCGGCAAACAACCGAACGCTTCGATCTGGTGGCCATCGAGCTGAGTGCTTTGGCCGAATCTGGTGATGCACAAGGCGCTCTGGATGTGTTGGTTTTGGCGTTGGAGGCGCCGGATTCAAAGTGGACGGGTTGGGCGCAATTGACCCAGCTGTTGTGGGCCATCCCCGATTCAAGCAAAGCGCTGGTGCTGCTGGATGCGCTGGATTCTTTTGTGGGTTCAGAAAAACAACCATGGGTTCGAATGGAGACCCGTTCGCGACTGATGTATCAGGCTGGCTTTCAAGCCGAGGCATTGGATTTGGCCCAGACCCTGCTGTTGAATGCCCCGAGTCCAGAACGCGTTGAGTGGGGCCTCCAGCTCGCCCGAGATCAGGGACAATTGGCGCTGGCGCTCGACATGATGGATGCTTTGTCCCCGAAGCAGCAAAGTGAGCCCCACTTTGCCATCTGGCGGGCAGAGCTTCTGAAGAGTCTGGACCGAGTGGCCGAGGCGATCTCGACGTTGCAGGCCACAGAGCCCACACCCGAGGTGCTGTTTTATTTGGGCACCACGGCTCAGGCGGCCGGTGAAGACGCCATCGCCAAAGAGGCTTGGGGCTTGCTGCCTGTCTCAGGCGATCAAGACAGTGTGGATTCAAAGGATGCCTATTACACGGCCCACTTGGCCCAGTCGTTGGGTTATTTTGGGCAGGCATGGACTTGGTTTGGCCGAGTCACCGAGGCGCCTTGGGAGACCGAGGCGTTGTTGGCCAGAGGGCTTTTATTAAATCAGTTTGCAAGAACCCAAGGGTTTGAGAGTCTGGAGGGTTCATTGCAACAGGTGCTGATCGATTTGGAGCGGGTGCGTGAGGCGGGTGATGAGCAAACCACCCAACAAGCGTGGGCCATTGAGGCGTTGTTGTTGCGTCAAGCCAAGCAGTCGGATCGGTTGGTGGAACGGCTGAGCCAGGCGCTGGCCGAAGACCCAGACAACGAGGCTTTGTTGTATTTGCGGGCACTTGAGGCGCTGCAACTGGATCGTCTGTCTTTGGCGGAGCAAGACCTGCGACGGATCATCCGAGTGAATCGGAACAACGCCGATGCCCTCAATGCCTTGGGCTATCTGTTGGCCGACCGCACACAGCGATTCCACGAGGCCCATCGCTTAATTGATCAGGCACTCAAACTCAAGCCAGACTCTCCAGAGATTTTGGATTCGATGGGCTGGGTAAATTATCGCCTGGGCCGCTTGACGCTGGCCTTGGATTATCTCGAAAAAGCGCATGCGCTCAATCAAGACCCCGAAATCACGGCCCATTTGGTTGAAGTGTTGAGGGCGCGGGGTGAGCACGAGCGTGCCGATGCGCTGGCAGGTGCGCCAGATGAAACGCCGATCAGTCAATGAGCTGTGTGGAATGATTGGTGTGCAGCGCCGCTTTGGGCCACATGGGCGGATGATTGTTCGGGCTTTGTTGATCATCGCAATCAGTGTTGGCCTACTGGCTGCCTGTGCCACGCCCCAGCCCATGCGTTCATCGGGTGCGCTGGTTTCTCCGGAGCAATGGTTTAAAGAACAAACGCATTGGCGTATGCAGGGACGAATCGCGCTATCGGATGGCGAATCAGGGGGTCAGCTGTCGATTTCTTGGGGCCAAAGTGGTGAGCGAACCGCCATCGATTTGCGCAGCGGCTTGGGTGGGCGCTGGTGGCGACTCGCTTTTGACGAGATGGGTGCCCAGCTTGAAGGCTCCGAACAACAGATGTGGTCTGCCGCCGCGCCAGAGACGCTCGTTCTCGAAGCCACTGGGTGGCCGATGCCGATCAGCGCATTTGGTGACTGGATCAAAGGCCTCCCCAGTCCGGCCGATCAAGCGCTTGAGTTTGATGAGGCTGGCCACTTGGTTGGTTTGGAGCATGAGGGCTGGGCGGTGGAGCTCGGCGGCTACGAGGCATCATGGGGCGACCAGGGGCGGGCGGTTTCGTTGCCATCGCGGTTCGAGTTTAGGAAAGCGCCACATCGGGTTAGGGTGGTGCTGAATCGCTGGGAATGGTTAAAAAGTGAGCCAGCAGAATAAATTGGCGTTATAATGACGCCCGCAAGGATACAACTGGGACGTCGCCAAGTTGGTT
>JAGYMV010000105.1 GCA_018400355.1 Wenzhouxiangella sp. | reverse complement strand
AGCAGCCAGCAAGCCTGCCATAATCATTGTGTCTTTTCACTCAGGCCTCCGACTCATGACACTGTCCCTCGCCAAAGATAAAATTCGGTTTGTCTTGCTCGAGGGCATTCATCCAGAGGCCGATGCCTTGTTGACTCAGGCAGGTTACGGGAACATCCAAAGGGTTGATGGCGCCGTTGATGCAGACCAATTAAAGACGCTCATTGCCGATGCCCACTTTCTAGGGATTCGCTCGCGCACGCAATTGCATGCGGATGCTTTGGCAAACGCCGAGAGACTCATCGGCATTGGTTGCTTCTGTATTGGCACCGATCAAGTCTCGCTGGTGGATGCAGCGGCCGCCGGCATCCCTGTCTTTAATGCCCCTTTCGCCAATACTCGGTCTGTGGCCGAGCTGGTCTTGGCTGAAATCATCCTTCTGATGCGGGGCATCCCCAAACGCAACGCAGCCGCGCACCGGGGCGAGTGGCTCAAGCACGCCATTGGCTCACACGAAGTGCGGGGCAAGACCTTGGGCATTGTGGGTTATGGCCACATCGGTTCGCAGCTGGGCATCTTGGCGGAAGGGCTCGGGATGCGCGTGACTTATTACGACATCGTCTCAAAGCTGCCGTTGGGCAATGCCACGCCCATCGCCACACTCAATGAGCTCTTGTGCCAAAGCGATGTGGTGAGCCTGCATGTGCCAGAGACACCCGACACAGAGAACATGATTGCTGCTGAGCAAATCCATCAGATGCGGACCGGAACACATTTGATCAACGCCTCAAGAGGTCGGGTAGTCGATTTGGGCGCGCTCAAACAAGCCCTGCTGTCTGGACACATTGCCTCAGCGGCAATTGATGTGTTTCCACGCGAACCCAAAAGCAAAGATCAGCGCTTTGAAAATGAGCTGTGTGGCCTCGATAACGTCTTACTCACCCCCCACATCGGAGGCAGCACCCAAGAGGCACAAGAGAATATTGCCCGCGATGTGATTGGAAAATTGATTCGCTATTCAGACAATGGTTCCACCACCGGTGCGGTGAACTTCCCCGAGGTCGCTTTGCCCGACCATGCCGGTGCTCGCCGGATCATGCACATTCACAGAAACGAACCAGGCGTCTTAAACGCCATCAACACGGTGATCTCCGAACAAGCCATCAACATCGCCGCTCAGTACCTTCAAACCCAATCTGATCTTGGCTATGTCGTGATGGACGTTGAGACCAATGAAACGCGCCCGCTGGTCAATGCATTGAGCACGATTCCTGGCACCATCAAGACCCGCACCCTGTACTAGCGCCACCACCACGCGCCCAAAGCCGATCACCCAAAGCCGATCACCCAAGGCCCATCAAACAGAGCCCAAACATCGGTTTGAATATATTTGGATTACCTCATATACTAATTTTCGTCAGAGTTTGATCCAGAGTCAGAGTGAACGTGCCATCAACGCGCGCGCAAAGTCACAGGGAGATTTTTCTAATGAAGCATCCAAAAGGCCCTTCGGGCATGAACCCAAACCGTCGCAAATTCCTCCAAGCCAGCGGCCTTGGCTTGGCTGCGGCCGCCAGTACTGGTCTTGTCACCAGCAACGCAACAGCCGAGCGCATCCAATCGAATGCCCACATTGTGATTGTGGGCGCCGGTGCCGCAGGCCTGGATGCCGCCAACCGACTCTCCAGAGAGATCGAGGGTGCTCGCATCACGATTATTGATGCCCGCACCGAGCACATCTACCAGCCTGGATTAACGTTGGTGGCCACAGGGATTTGGCAACCCACAAAGGTGATGGATCGCAACGCGCGGTACATGCCTGAGGGGATCGACTGGATTCCAGCCCGAGTCTCAGAATTTGACCCTGAAGCCAATGCGGTGTTAACCGATGATGGGCAGCGCATCACGTATGACTATTTGATGGTCACCACAGGACTGCAAGTGAACTACGATGCCATTGAAGGGATGTCAACAGACCTCATTGGCCAGATGGGCATTGGGTGTGTGTACGACAACCCAAACCATGCCGAAAAAACATGGAACATGATCAATGCCTTCACTGACACGGGTGGTGTTGGTTTGTTTACTCGCCCACCAGGCCCGGTGAAATGCGCAGGGGCCCCACTCAAAGTCACCATGCTGACAGAGGATTTGTTTGAGAGAAAAGGAACGCGTCCTGCGGCGGACCTTTTCTACACCCCGCCAGCCAAAGGTCTTTTTTCTCAGCCCGACATCAACGAATTTTTGAAAGAAGAGTTGCCAAGCCGTGGCGTCACTTTGCTTTGGGATCACCCGCTCAAAGGCATTGAGCCTGAACTCAAACGAGCCACCTTTCAAACCCCAGAGGGCCAGAAGACTCTAGACTATGACTTCATTCACGTCGTCCCACCCATGCAGGCACCAGAGCCCTTGGCCAAGTCGGCATTGGCATGGCAGTCTGGCCCCTTTGCGGCGGGTCACTGGATGGAAGTGGACCAGCGCACCATGCAACACCCCCGCTACACCAATGTGTTTGGCTCAGGAGACTGCGTGGGCACACCCATCGGAAAAACAGCCGCCAGCGTGAAAGCGCAGGTACCTGTGGCTGTCGCCAACTTGGTGTCGGTGATTGCTGACCGGGCCTTGACAGCCCAGTACACCGGCTACACATCTTGTCCATTGATCACGAGGAAAGGCCAAGGGATTCTGGTTGAATTTGATTACGATCTAAAAATGGTGCCGTCGTTCCCCTTCATTGACCCCTATGAAAAGCACTGGTTTCCTTGGATGCTCAAGGACCGTATGCTCCACTCGGCCTATAACGCCATGTTGCGTGGTCGGGTCTAAGTGCGTTTCAATAAAATCAGATCGGAGAACTAAATATGGCTTTTTCAATCGTTGGAATTTTTGCGGTGTTGCTGGAAACCTTTCGCCCGCTTGTGCCCCTGCTGGTGGCTTGGGTTGTGGTTGATGCAGCCCTGATTGCCTACACGCTTCGGAGGGGAACCTTTGCGCATCAGAGTGCCAGAAGGTTGGCTGTGTGGATCGGTGCAGCCCTCATGCTGATTGCATTTTTGAGCGGCCCTGCACTGACTCAAGCCACCTTTTCAGACTTTATCTCCGCCATTGATTGGGTGTTGTTGGCGGCGATGGCTTTTGGCGTTGGCGTGGCGGGGTTTGTTTTAACACTGCCAATGACCAGTTTGCTAAAATCGTAGCGTCTGCTGTTATCCGCAATACATAAAGGATTTTGTTGTGAACATTGAGTTGGTTTCTAAGAACCAAGGCCGTTGTTTGGTCTCAGGCTTTGGATGTTGTCTCTCCCTTCTTTTCGCATTCACCAGCGGACCAGACGCACTGGCAGAAGACACAGACAGTGAATTGTCACTGTTGCTGCGCGTTCAGCCTGAGATGGTCTATGTCGATGGCGCCGCGGCCGATGCCCGCGGGACCGATGGCTTCAATTTGACCGATTCATGGGCGGGGGGCAATAAGAATGCATCCAACTGGGGCGCCATTTTTGTGGATGGCGCACACCAAATCACCGAAAAGACCAAAGTATTTGCTCGGTTTGGCCTCAATGTGGACATGGATGGGTTAAAAGAAGGACCGGGACGAGACAGAGACCTATATGTTGGGATTCGGTCTGACTGGGGCGAGGTGGCTGCCGGACGGATAGAGGCACCTTATAAGCAAGCTGGGTTGGGCT
>JAGYMV010000104.1 GCA_018400355.1 Wenzhouxiangella sp. | reverse complement strand
TTCAGAATCTGAGATCCGCGATGGGGTGCTGGATCTGTGGTCTGCCATGCAAGGCTGCGTGGAGCGAGGGATTGCCACCGATGGCGTGCTGCCTGGCAGCTTAAAAGTCACCCGACGGGCGCCAAAGTTGTATCAAAAGCTCCAAGCCCGCGAGCAAATGGAGAATTTGGATCAGCTCGATTGGATCAATTTATACGCCTTGGCGGTGAACGAAGAAAACGCAGCCGGTGGTCGAGTGGTCACGGCCCCAACCAATGGCGCGGCGGGCATCATTCCGGCGGTCTTGCATTACTATCGCCGCTTCATCCCCACGGCATCGGATGAGGGGATTATTGAATTCTTGCTCACGGCGGGTGCCATTGGGATTTTGTATAAAGAAAACGCCTCCATCTCGGGCGCTGAGGTGGGTTGTCAGGGGGAAGTGGGTGTGGCCTGCTCCATGGCAGCAGGTGGCCTCACAGCGGCTTTGGGGGGAACCTTGGGCCAAGTGGAGAATGCGGCTGAAATTGGCATGGAGCACAATTTGGGGTTGACCTGTGATCCGGTCGCAGGCCTTGTCCAAATTCCTTGTATTGAGAGAAATGCGATGGGTTCTGTCAAAGCCGTCAATGCCATGCGGATGGCGATGGCAGGGGACGGCAAATATCATGTCAGCTTGGATAAGGTCATCAAAACGATGCGAGATACTGGCCGCGACATGAAAAGCCAATACAAAGAAACCTCCCGAGGCGGTTTGGCGGTCAATGTCATCGAGTGCTGAGCATTTTCCAGTGGTGATTTATCACCACGAGGGCTGCGGGACATCCAAGAACGTATTGGAACAGCTGATCGTCGCTGGCCACACCCCAACCGTTGTCAATTACCTAGAAACTGGTTGGACGCGATCTCAATTACTGGGGTTGCTGGCGGCTGCTGGATTGCGTGCACGTGATGCACTGCGCATTAAAGGCTCTCCCGCTGAGGAATTGGGGTTGCTTGGGGTCAATGTGAGCGAAGAAACGCTGCTCGAAGCAATGGTGGCAGAGCCAATTCTAGTCAACCGACCTTTTGTGTGTACGCCCAAGGGGATTCGACTGGTTCGGCCCATAGAGGTCTTGGCAGATCTCATCTAAATCCAGGATAAGCTGTTGAGTTCCCGATGGAACGCCATTTTGACCCAGGGCAGGCAGTTTAAAAAAACAACAATAACGGTATTCATGGTACAAGAAACTAAAAATAATTAAACTATTTTGTTGAGGTGGTTTACAAATCGCCGTAAACTCGGCGTGTGGCGACGCAAAAATACAAAAAGTTAAACCAACTGCTCAGCTCTCAACCTCCGGGCATTGTGCTGTCATCTTCGTGGTTACGAACTCAAGGATACAGTTTTGAGCTGCAGCGGCAGTATAAAAAGAGCCAGTGGTTTGACGCCATGGGTGCAGGCGCATTGGTGCGCCATGGGGATCAAGTGGATTATCTGGGGGGAGTCTATGCCTTACAAACTCAGCTGGGCCTGTCAGTGCATCCGGGCGCTACAACGGCCCTATCTCTTCAGGGTAAAGCTCATTACTTACAACAATCTTTAAAAAGGGTCCAGCTCTTTGGTGCAAGCAACGATACTGTGCCGAGCTGGTTTGTAAAACGAAACTGGGGTGTTGAAGTCGATTGTAGACTCACTTCCTTCCTGCCTCATGATCTTGGCTTGATAGAGGTGACACATAAGACTTTTCAGGTCAAGGTGTCATCCCCCGCAAGAGCAGTGATGGAGTGCTTGTATTTGGTCCCCAAATCACAGCCATTGATGGAGGTCTACGAGTTGATGGAGAGCTTGAATAATTTACGCCCTTTAATGGTTCAACACCTCTTGGAGGCCTGTACGTCGGTTAAGGTTAAACGCTTGTTTTTATACCTAGCAGATAAAGCGGACCACGAATGGTTTCACCATCTCAATTTGGATAACGTCGATCTGGGTTCAGGCAAGCGTGCCATTGTGCCTCATGGTGATTACATACCAAAGTATCAGATCACCGTACCTAAGGAGCTCACCACTGCCCCATGAATGAAGGCTATCGAAACCAAGTCAGGCTTTTGTTGGATGTGTTGCCCGAAGTTGCAAAGGAGGACTGCTTTGCGATGCATGGTGGCACAGCCATTAATCTCTTCATCAGGGATATGCCGCGACTATCGGTTGACATCGATCTAACATATGTTGAGATCGCTGAACGCAGCGAGGCGCTCGAAAGCATTCATGCCGCTCTATCTCGCATCAAACGCCACATCGAGGGTTTGCGTCAATCTATAAGAGCTACTCACAAAGTTCAATCAAGCAAATTATTGTTGAATGAAAATGGCACGATCATGAAAATCGAAGTCAATATGGTTGGGCGAGGTTTGCTCGGGGAAGCCAGCCAGCTCCACCTGTGCCATAAAGCACAAGAAGAGTTTGATGTCTTTTGTGCGGCACCCATAGCGCCATTTGGACAGATTTACGGGGGGAAGCTGTGCGCAGCGTTAGATAGGCAGCATCCGAGAGATCTATTCGATGTGAAGTTGTTGCTGGATAATGAAGGCTTTACAGATGGGGTTAAGCGCGGGTTTTTGCTGGGTCTGGTGAGTAGCAACCGGCCCACTTTTGAGATGCTAAATCCCAATTTGCATGACCAGCGCATGACCTTCGAGCGCCAATTTGAAGGGATGACTGGAGAACCATTCACTTATGAAGATTATGAGGCCACTAGAGCTCGGCTTCTTGATCTTATATTTACCAATTTTGACGAGACTGATCGAGGCTTTTTGTTGAGCCTAAACCGTTTGATGCCTGATTGGTCATCCTATGACTACGCGCATTTTCCAGCCGTTCAGTGGAAACTTATGAATTTGGACAAATTCAAAAAAGAACAACCAGATCGCTATCAAAAGCAGTTGACCGACTTGGAACGCATTTTGGAAAACTGACCGTTGGCTTTTCGGGATTTTGCTAGAATAAGGTTCATCTTTTTTCGACTCTTTGATGAGGCTTTTTGCCGGCAGTGGATTTCGGCAAACTGCTTGTGAATGTGAGAATCTAGGCTGAGCATCCACTCTATTGTTTGTACCAATGGTTGGGCAAACCAGGAATTTAAACACATGGCAAACGCCGATTTTCTCAACGAAGTCAACAAGCGAAGAACGTTCGCCATCATTTCCCATCCCGATGCTGGAAAGACCACGCTGACAGAAAAATTCTTGCTGTTTGGTGGTGCCATACAGTTGGCCGGCTCCGTGAAATCCAGAAAAGCATCGCGACACGCCACCTCAGACTGGATGGAGATGGAAAAAGAGCGGGGCATTTCTATTACTTCCTCGGTGATGCAGTTCCCTTATAAAGACCGCGTCGTCAACCTGCTCGACACCCCAGGACACGCCGATTTCTCTGAAGACACTTATCGAGTGCTCACCGCGGTGGATTCGGCGCTGATGGTGATTGATTGCGCCAAAGGGGTGGAGGAGCGAACGGTCAAGCTCATGGAAGTTTGTCGCTTACGAGACACACCCATTTTTACCTTCATCAATAAGCTCGACCGCGAGGGCCGAGAACCCATTGAATTATTGGATGAGGTCGAAGAAGTGCTGGGCATTGCCTGTGCGCCCATCACCTGGCCCATTGGCATGGGTCGGCGTTTAAAAGGCATTTATCACTTGCTAGACGATGCGATTCATCTCTATGAGGCCGGACAAAACTACATTCGCCAAGAACCCACCATCATTCAAGGGCTCAACAGCGCCGAGGC
>JAGYMV010000103.1 GCA_018400355.1 Wenzhouxiangella sp. | reverse complement strand
CCAATGCCCGTCCCCAATGCGGTGATCAACGTGCCCACTTCGGCAGACCCGAGCATTTTGTCAAAACGGGCCTTTTCAACGTTCAAGATTTTGCCTTTCAGGGGCAAAATCGCCTGATTTTTGCGGTTTCTGCCTTGTTTGGCTGAACCACCGGCCGAGTCACCCTCGACGATGAACAACTCTGAAAGTGCGGGGTCTTTTTCCTGGCAATCGGCCAATTTACCCGGCAAGCCCGCTACATCCAATACGCCCTTGCGGCGTGTCATGTCACGCGCTTTCCGTGCCGCTTCTCGGGCGCTGGCTGCTTCAATCACCTTACTGGCAATGACTTTGGCATCGGTTGGATGCTCGAGCAGGAAGTCTCTTAAGCGCTCATTCATCACCGATTCAACGGCCGATTTCACGTCTGATGAGACCAATTTGTCTTTGGTTTGCGATGAAAACTTGGGATCGGGCACTTTCACCGACAACACGGCAATGAGCCCTTCTCGACAATCATCGCCGGTGGTTTGGACTTTTGACTTCTTCGCCAAACCGCTTTCTTCGATGTAATGGTTCAGTGTTCGGGTCAATGCAGCTCGGAAACCGGCCAAGTGGGTGCCCCCATCGCGCTGGGGGATGGTGTTGGTGAAACAATACACACTTTCTTGGTAAGAATCGGACCACTGGAGCGCGGCCTCGACCGTGATGCCGTCTGTATCTTGTTGAAAATAAAAGGTATTTTGGTGAATGGGTGTTTTCTTTTCACTCAAGTGCTGCACAAATGAGCGGATGCCACCTTCATAACAGAATCGGTCTTTTTTGCCACTGTTCTCATCGCTGAGGTTGATGGCCACACCAGAATTCAGAAAGCTCAGCTCCCGCAGGCGCTTGGCTAAAATTTCATAGTGGAACACGGTGTCCGTGAAAGTCTCTTTGCTCGGTAAGAACCGAACCTGGGTGCCGGTCCGATCACTGGGGCCCGTATCGGCCAGGGGTGATTGGGGCACACCGTGGGCATATTCTTGGCGCCAGCGGCGGCCCTGCCGGTCGATGGTGAGGATCAGCGACTCTGAGAGCGCGTTGACCACGGAGACACCCACGCCATGCAGGCCACCTGAGACCTTGTAAGAATTGTCGTCAAACTTACCGCCTGCGTGCAGCACGGTCATAATGACTTCTGCCGCCGATCGGCCCTCTTCTTCATGCAGGTCTACCGGGATGCCACGGCCGTTGTCGGCCACGCTGACAGAGCCGTCGGTGTGGATGATGACATCAATGTCGTCACAGTGGCCGGCCAAGGCCTCATCGATGGCGTTGTCCACCACCTCAAAGACCATGTGGTGAAGGCCTGTTCCATCATCGGTGTCACCGATATACATGCCCGGACGCTTGCGAACCGCGTCCAAACCTTTGAGTACTTTGATGCTGCCGGAGCCGTAGGTTTCTTCTGTCATTTCGGTGGGATATCCTGTTTCAAAAACAGCGTTTCCGCTCAAGGCTTCATTATACCACCGACCGGATTTCCCCCTGTTCCACGTGGAACATTTTAACGGGGCGTTCGGTGGGCTCTGTTGAGGTCACCCAGACCTGTTTTTGCTGAGCTTCCAGCCAAGCGATCACCTGCCTCAGGTGGGCCTGATCCAGCTCAGAAACCGGGTCATCCAGCAGCAAAACCGGTGGGTGCTCGGGTTGTTCTGCCAAAAACTGCCATTTCGCCAACAAGAGCAAGGTCGCCAATAGTTTTTGTTGCCCGCGCGAGCTCTCTTGGGCCGCTGGATACCCATCAAAACGAAGCACGAGATCGGCTCTGTGGGGCCCCGCTCTGGTAAACCCGGATTCTTGGTCCTTTTGACGGCTGGCGGCCAAGGCCTCAGACAAACTCAATTCAGCCGCATGACCTTTGCGGTAAACCATCTGAATGGCGCCAGGCAAGCGCAACCCGAGGGTGTCATTGAGCGACTCCGTCGCAACCGACAATTCATGGGTTCGCTCTGCCCGCATCTCATTGATGATCTCTCCAGCAGCCACCAGGGGCGCGTCCAGGGCATCAAGTAGTTGGTCTGAAGCCCCAGTTTTCAAGGCCGCATTGCGCTGGCGGAGCATTTTTTGATACCGCTGCCAAACCGGTAAGTAATTTGGTTCCACGTGGAACAACAGCCAATCGAGGTATTGGCGTCGCATGTGTGGGCCATCACTGATCAGCCGGTGGCTGTCGGGTTCCAGCAACACCACTGGCAAACGGGCCGCAAATTCAGAAATCCGTGAGCAGTCTGCCCCCGCCACTCGCCCGCGCCAACCCGATTCGTCTCGTTCCACCCCCATCACCACCCCTTCACGGTCAGGAGATGACATCAAGTGCCCCACCACCATCAAGCGCTCGGCGCTGTGTCCAATCACAGCCCCGATTTGCGCGCTTCGGAAGGAACGCCCTCTGGCCAGCAAATAAATGGCCTCGAGCACACTGGTTTTCCCTGCCCCATTGTCCCCAAACAGCCAATTGATCCCAGAACTGGGCTCTAGATCGACAGACGCTAAGTTCCGAAACCCTCGGATACTGAGGTGTTCAAGGCTCAAGAGGTTTCACGTGGATCACAGTTTGAGCGGCATCACCACCTGTCGGACAGCATCGCCATCGATGGCGGTCACCAAACATGAGCTGTTTGCGTCCTTGAGGGCGATCCGCACTTTGTCGCCATCGATGGCGTGCAGCGCCTCCAGCAAGTAGTTGACGTTGAAACCCACTTTGAGCTGATCCAGCTGGTGTTCTGCTTCAATCTCTTCGGTGGCTTCCTCTTGCTGTGGGTTGTGCGCGACAATCTTGGCCGTGCCCGCTGTCAACTCAATCCGCACCCCACGGTACTTCTCGTTCGACAAGATGGCGGCCCGTTGCAGGGCATCGACCAGGACGTTTCGCTCAGCCACCATCGCTTGGTCAACCGCCAATGGAATCACGGCCTCATAGTCGGGGAAGCGACCATCAATCAATTTGGTGGTCATCACCAAACGTTCGCGCTCAACCCGCAAAAACCCTTGCCCAACAACGACTTCCAGCTTTTTGTCGCTGTCTTCCAGGACTCGATTGAGCTCCATCACGCCCTTTCTTGGGACGATCACGCTTCTGACTTCACCGGTGATTTCGGCATTGACCTCAGCCAACGCCAAACGGTGTCCGTCGGTGGCCACCGCCCGGATCGCGCCTTCTCTAAATTCAATCAACAAACCATTGAGGTAATGCCGCACATCTTGATGCGCCATGGCAAAACTGGTTTTTTCTAACAACCACCGCAAGCGGCCTTGCTCAATCTCGTAGCTCTGCAAACTGTCTGAGCGGTCGCTGCTTGGAAACTCGCTGGCTGGCAGCGTGGCCAAGGTGAATCGGCTCCTGCCCGCGTGGAGAACCAATTTGTCTTTGTTGAGCTGGACATTGATTTGCACACCCTCTGGCAACGCGCGGCAAATATCCACCAATTTCCGCGCAGGGACCGTGATTGAGCCGGGTTGGGCCACCTCAGCTTGCACCTTGGCGACCAGTTCCACTTCCATGTCTGTGCCCGTGATTCGAAGCCCCTCATCGACCGCTTCAATTAAGAAGTTGGCCAAAACAGGCAATGTTTGACGCCGCTCTACAACATTGACCACCTGAGAGATGGGTCCCAATAAAGCTTCGCGTGGCATAGAGAATTTCATGGTCTGTCCTCGTTAGGTTTGGCCCGTTGCCTATCAGTGTTTTCTGTATATAAATAATAAAAGCAGTAGTAGTAAGGCCTGTTAGCTATTGTATAACCTTA
>JAGYMV010000102.1 GCA_018400355.1 Wenzhouxiangella sp. | reverse complement strand
CCACAAAGGCTGTGAGCGCATCGTTCGGTATGCCTTTGATCTGGCCAGACGCTGTGGACGCAAGAAAGTCACGGTGGTGCACAAAGCCAATATCTTGAAAGACGTGACGGGCTTATTTTTAAAAGTGGCCCACGAAGTCGCCGCTGAGTATCCCGACATCGAATGCCAAGACATGATCGTCGATAACACCGCCATGCAGTTGGTGATGCGCCCCGAACAGTTCGATGTGATTGTCACCACCAATTTGTTTGGTGACATCATTTCTGACTTGTGTGCCGGACTGGTTGGGGGACTGGGTTTGGCACCGGGGGCCAACATTGGTCAACACCACGCCATGTTTGAAGCCGTTCACGGCTCAGCGCCTGACATTGCAGGCCAAGGCATCGCCAACCCCTGTGCCTTGTTGTTGGCGGCGGCGCAAATGCTCGAGCACTTAGACCACCACCAGGTGGCTACCGATTTGCGCGGTGCCATTGCATCGGCTGTGGCAGCGGGCGACCGCACCACACCCGATTTGGGTGGCAGTGGCCGCACCGAGACCTTTGCACAAGCCATCATTGAGCGCTTGGACTAGGGCGCACTGACCGAATCAGCGCTTTGTTGCTAAAAAGCAACAGGGCATGAAATTTTGGTTAAAAATGGGGCAAAACCGTTGTATTTTTGCCTACAACCTCGCTACACTAAGCCCATGATCAATCAACGGCAAAGGGTGTGTCGATGGATGCTGGGCGCTTTCGGGGGCCTTGCGATCTTGCTTGGCGCGCCCACTCAGGCCAATGAGTCGCGTTCGACTTTCGAACTGGGCCCATGGGAAGCCTATCTGGTCAATGAAATCACCCCATCTTTGCAACACGTCGAGCGACCCGTGCTCGAGCCCATTTCGTGGGTTCGCCTAGACCAAGCCCTGTTGGCGCCCCCGTTTGCGCAGTCTTGGCTGGGCACTGAGGCGACGGTCAGTGAGCGGGTCCGTCTGGCTTGGGTTGAGCCCAAGTGGGGCCGAGATGCCCGTCGTGGTGCCACTTTACTGGGTGCTGAGCGCGCCCGCATCGAACAATCTTTGATCATGCCCGGTGTCACCACCCAAGTGAATGCCCAAAATGCAGTGACCGTCTCTGCGGTCCTGGCCGCGCAGCGCTTTGTGAACCCTGGGATGAACCTCACCCGCTATGACGGGGCAGTGGCCGTGGCACCGGCAGCAACGGGCCTTCCTGGCCAGCGTGTTGAGTCCGCCCATGGTCTGGGTCTGCGTGTGGCCAACCAGTTTTCACCGTGGTCTGCGGTGGTGATTGAAACCGCTTATCAATCCCGAATCGACATGAACCCGCTGGCCACTTTACAAGGTGTCCACGGTGCCCAGGCTCAGCTCGACATTCCCTCACGGTTTGAGACCGAGATCCGCTTTGCATTGAGTGAGCGCTTGGTCGCCTCACTCGGCGCCAGCCATATTTTTTATTCTGAGGTGGGTGCGTTCCCATCCAGAGCCATGCCAGCGCGTTTTAGCAGTTTGTTGGGCGACAGCACCAGCCCAGAGTTTGCGTGGCGTGATTTGAGTGTGTTCACAGCAGGCCTTGGCATGCAGGTGACCGAGGGATTGAGCGCGCACATCGAATACGATTCTCGCGCTCAACCGCGGCCGACCTCCAAAGCATTGTCAGATGCGTTGGGCAATGAGTTGACCAAGCACGCCTGGCGGGTGGGGTTGACCCAAAAAACCAGCGAACAAGCAAACATTCATCTCAGTGCGGCCTACGCGCCACCTGAGTATGTTTTTGGTGGCCACATTTTGGGTGTGGTCTCCGATCAACTTGAGCAGAGTTTGGAAGTGCAAGCTTTGTGGCAAGTCTTTTTCTAAGCCTTTCCCCGTCCCATGCAACACTCCTTGCAGTTGTAGTTTGGTAAAGAGCGACCCACTGGCCTTCCGCGGGGAAAGGCCAGCGGGGCGCGCCAGGCGCTGCTACTCCACCCACAGATGACCACCGGCACGCCAATGTGCCTATAATCACCACTATGATTCAGCGACTCAATCACTGGTTCCACCGCACGTTTGAAGACCCCCAAGTGGCGATCTTGGCGCTGTCTTTGTTGGGTGGCTTGTTGGTGATTGTGTTGTTCGGTCAGATGCTGACCCCAGTGGTGGCGTCTTTGGTCATTGCTTATCTGCTAGAGGGTGGGGTGGCCAGACTCAGGCGATTGGGCTTGCCCCGGTTGATGGCCGTGATTATCGTGTTTACCAGCTTTATGGCCATGTTGGTGTTTTTGTTGTTCGGGCTTTTGCCTTTGGTGACACGCCAAATTGCCGCCATCGTTCAACAGATACCCACCTATGTCGCACAGGCTCAAGGCTGGTTGGCCACTCTGCCTGAGCGTTATCCCAATTTGGTCTCAGGCCCCGAGACCCCAGCCTCTGCAGATGCCCTATTGCAAGCGGCAGAAGACGATGACTTGCCGTTGGCGCTGATCTCGCAAGATCAATTGAGCAACATCTTGGAGTCTGTCAGTGCAGAGCTGGTCAATTACGGCGCCAAGTTGGTCTCATTGTCGGGTGTGATGAGCATGGTCAGTTTGCTGATCTTTTTGGTGTTAATGCCCGTGCTGGTGTTTTTCTTTCTCAAAGACAAGCGCCGCTTGATGGCGTGGACTCGGGCGCACATGCCCAAAGACCGAGGCTTGGTCAGCAAGGTTTGGAACGAGGTGGATTTACAAATTGGCAACTACGTCCGAGGCAAGGTGCTGGAGATCTTCATCGTTTGGATCGTGACCTACTTGGTCTTTGGTTTGCTTGGGATGCCCTATGCCATGTTGTTGTCCATGCTGGTGGGGGTCTCTGTCATCATTCCCTACATTGGCGCGGCGGTGGTGACGATTCCAGTCGCTCTCGTGGCGCTGATTTATTTTGGTGGTTTCACCGCGGCTTTTTGGTGGGTGATGGTGGCCTATGCGATCATCCAAATCCTCGATGGCAACGTGCTGGTGCCCATCTTGTTTTCCGAGGTGGTGAGTCTCCATCCCGTGGCGATCATCACAGCCATTTTAATCTTTGGTGGCATCTGGGGTTTTTGGGGTGTGTTTTTTGCCATTCCACTGGCCACCGTGGTCAATGCCGTCTTGAGGGCTTGGCCGCGCGCTTTGAGTGAGGAACATGAGTCTGCGGCCTAGCCGATTTGTGTTCACTGATCGCAGTTACGATCCCCTAAGCGGTGAGATTCGGTTGGGCTATGCCCTAGATGATCTGCCTTTGATCGAGCGCTTTTTCCTGCCGGCGGGTCTCTTACCACACCCCGATACTGCAAACGCCATTGAAGCGGCACTGGCCCTGTTGCATTGGATTGCGGGGGTGAGCTATTGGAAGACTTATTGTCCGAGTCAATGGGTGTTTCAGGGTGAGGGGCCGAGTTCTAAGCAAGCCAGTGCGCTCAACACCATATATAAGAGTGGCCTGGCTGAGTTTGCTTGGCACAACCAATTGGATTTGGATGCACTCATTGACTGCCCGAGTGATGCCAGTCAGGCACCATTCTCACGCGATCATCACGAAGCCCCACCGGCTCGCTTGGGTGAGGGGGTGTTGTTGCCCTTGGGTGGGGGCAAAGATTCTTTGGTGGCCTGGCACCACACCCAGTCTGTGGTCCCCAAAGAACAGTTGATGACCGTGCAAGTGGGAACCGCGCCGTTGATTCAGTCACTGGGTGAGTGGATGGTGTCTGAGGGTTTGGTGCACACACACTGGGTGATACGCCGAGAAATGGACCCAGCACTTTCTATGATGAATGCCGAGGGCGCGATGAACGGACACGTACCCATCACAGCCATCAACT
>JAGYMV010000101.1 GCA_018400355.1 Wenzhouxiangella sp. | reverse complement strand
GGCACGCATGAGTCGTTGCAACAAGCCGCCGGTTACATTGGCACGCTCAGTTCTCGACAAGGGTTGCGGGTGGCCTGCCCAGAAGAGATTGCCTATCGTCAGCAGTGGATTGACCGTGCGCAGTTGCTCGAGTTGGCGGGGCCATTGGTCTCGAGTGGCTATGGCGATTACCTTCGCATGGTCGCCAATGTCGAACCAAAATTTGATTGAATGCCATGAAGATCACTGACACGGCTTTGGCGGGGGTCAAACTCATCGAGCCCAAGGTGTTTTCAGACGACCGCGGTTGGTTCATGGAGAACTGGCGCCACGAACATTACCTCGAAGCAGGTATTGATGCGCAGTTTGTTCAGACCAACAGCTCGCACTCCAGCCAGGGCGTGATTCGTGGGCTGCATTTTCAGCATCCAGCCTCACAAGGGAAACTGGTGTGGGTGAGTGCCGGTGAGGTGTTTGATGTGGCCGTTGATATTCGGCCAGATTCTCCGCAGTTTGGGCAGTGGGTGGGTGCGCATCTGACAGCCACCAACCACCACCAACTTTGGATCCCTCCCGGGTTTGCGCATGGCTTTCAGGTGTTGAGTCAGACAGCGACTTTCCATTACCAATGCACGACACCCTACCGCGCTGAATTCGATCGCGCCATTGCCTACAACGATCCCGACATTGGTGTGATCTGGCCCCAACCACCCCAAGGCATCTCATCCAAAGACGCCAACGCCCCAATGTTGTCGGCCATTGGCCAAGATCAATTGCCCACATGCGCATCCTCTTAACCGGTGCCAATGGCCAGTTGGGTCGCCACCTGGTGCCGTTGTTGGAAAACCACCACGAGCTTATTTTAACTACCCGAGCCGCCACGGATCTGACCCAGCCTGATGCCGTGGATGCCATGCTCGAGCAACACCAACCCGAACTTGTCATCAATACAGCCGCCATGACGGCTGTGGATGCGGCCGAAGACGAGCCGGTCTTGGCCGATCAATTGAACCACCAACTGCCCGATCAATTGGCCCGATGGTGCGGCAAGCACGCGGCGGGTTTGATTCATTATTCAACCGATTATGTGTTCTCTGGCCAGAACGAAAGGCCTTGGCGAGAAGACGATCCCACAGACCCACAAAGTGTGTATGGCCTCACCAAGCACTTGGGTGAGCAAGCCATTGCCAGCCATCGAGTGGGCGCTTTGATCATACGAACCGCTTGGGTGTACAGTGCATTGCCCGGCAACTTTTTAAGCGCCATCTTGGGCAAAGCAAAACAAGGCACCTCTTTGTCCGTGGTCAACGACCAAATCGGCTCGCCCACCTGGGCTGGCTCATTGGCCGATGCCAGCGCGCGACTTGTTGATCAGCGGCATGTGCCAGCCGATCATGTCGAGACTGTGCACATCGCCAATCAAGGCGCCATCAGTTGGTATGAGTTTGCGTGCAAAGCCGTTGAGTTGGCAGCGCAAATGGGTGTGATCGATCAGGCGGTGCCAGTTGAAGCTGTCGGCTCAGATCAATGGCCCCAAAAAGCCAAGCGTCCTGCTTGGTCTGTGCTCGATTGCAGTCGGTATGAGACACTGACTGGAGCGTCCATGCCGGCGTATCAACAGGCACTGGCCGAGTGTTTATCTAAATGGAGCGAATGGAGATGTTGATTCCGGTGATTTTATCCGGCGGGGCGGGGACGCGGTTGTGGCCGGTGTCACGCAAAGCCCACCCCAAGCCTTTTATGCGCTTAGCCGATGGCAACACGTTGGCAGGCACCACCATTCAACGCGCATTGGCGGTGGCCGATGGTGGGACGACACTCACGGTGACCAGCCGCGACCACTATTTTCTGACCCGCGACATTTATCAAGAAGCTGAGCCCAAAGGCACGCACCATTTCTTGCTCGAGCCCGAGGGCCGGAACACCGCACCGGCGATCGTGGCCGCCGCGATGTGGGTCAAAGCCCACTGGGGTGAGTCGGCTCAGATGTTGGTGATGCCAGCCGATCATTTGATTCGCGACATGGACGCTTTTTCGCAAGCTGTGCAGTCGGCCACCCACCTTGCCGGCGAGGGTTGGCTGACGTGTTTGGGCGTCACACCCACGCACCCCGAAACCGGGTATGGATACATTCGCTCAGGCGATGGCATCGAGTCTTGGGGTCACAAGATCGATGCCTTTGTTGAAAAGCCCGACTTAGAAACGGCACAGCGCTATCTGCGTTCGGGTGAGTTTTTGTGGAATGCGGGCATGTTTTGTTTTACCGCCAACGCCATTTTGAGCGCGGTCGAATCCCAAGCGCCAGATATTTATCAATCGATGGAAGCGGTGTGGCGCGACATGCAAGATGGGGTGAGCACATTATCAAAAAGCCCCATGGAATTGCCTGCGGAGTCCTTTGCGCTGGTGCGATCAGAGTCCATTGACTTTGCCGTCATGGAAAAAGCACCCAAGCGCGCGGTCGTGCCCATGGACTGTGGCTGGTCAGACATCGGGTCATGGCAGGCGATCAGCGATCTGTATGAGAGCGATCAGTCGGGTAACCGCATCCAAGGTGAGGTGGTGTTGATTGATTCAAGAAACACCTTTGTCCAAGGCGAAAGCCGTTTGATTGCTGCCGTGGGCGTTGATGATTTGGTGATTGTGGATACTCAAGATGCGGTGTTGGTGGCGCGTCGGGACCGCGCCCAAGAAGTCAAAGCCGTGGTTGATGAACTCAAGCAAACCGATCACTCAACCGTCACCCACCACCAGACCATTCATCGCCCTTGGGGCACCTACACGGTGCTAGAGGACAGTGCCAATTGTCGGGTTCGGCGGCTGTCGATTCGTCCCGGTGGGGTGTTGTCTTTACAAGTGCATCATCGCCACAGTGAACACTGGACGGTGGTCAAAGGCGAGGCCGCCGTACAACTGGGTGAGAGCGAGCATCGTTTGTCAGCGGGTGAGACCATTGCCATCGCCATCGGCGTACCGCATCGGTTGGCCAATATGGGAGATAGTAGTATCGAGGTCATCGAAGTCCAAACGGGTGATTATCTCGGTGAGGACGACATGGAAAGACTGGAGGATTATTATGGCTCGCATTGATCGGATCGCATTTTTCTGGCTCGTTCTTTTGAGTGTCTCGGTGACTGTTTTGGTGGGGTGTCAGCCACAGACTGACCCGGGTGAGAACAATACAGGTAGCACACCTGAGCTGGCTTCCGAGTGGCGTGATGAGGTTTGGGCTGACGACACGATGGCGTGGCGTGAGCGACGGCTTCAGGCGCTGGTGCGACCCGATGGTTATCTGTCTTTGGCGGCGTTGGATTTCTATCAGCCTGGTCAATGGTCGGTGGGGTCGGGTGATGCAACCACTGTATCGGTCCCCACGGGCCCCGAGCAGTGGGGTCAGCTGGTCTTGGGCGATTTGGTGGCAGACAGGCAAGACGTGGAGGCTTGGTTTGAGCCAGCTTCAGGCTCGGGTGTTGTGATTGAGCACCCGCACCCCAATCAAGACAACCCGCCTTTGCCCAACGCTGTGCGCTTGGCCATCGCAGGCGGAGAGTTTGAGCCCAGCCGGGTGGGGGCGGGCGAGGCACACTTTTATGTGGCCATTCGAAAAGGCGATTGGGCCGTGCGCGTCCGCGATCCCAACTCATCGGCCCGACAAAATTTTGTGGGCCTCGATTACTATCCCTTGAACCGAGACTTTCAAGTAGTTGGACAATTTGAAGCCCACCCGGAAGGCACCACCATCCCAACGGGTACTGTGTTGGGTGAGATCTTAGATGAGCCCAACCCAGGACGCGTGGTCTTTGAGCTTGGCGGCGAGACCTTCTCGGTCGAGGCCA
>JAGYMV010000100.1 GCA_018400355.1 Wenzhouxiangella sp. | reverse complement strand
GATTCATATCATCATTGAAGGGCGCCAACACCCAGCGACGCGTGGCCAAGCGCTTGCCGGTGTTGGCATCGAGCACATCCACAGCAATGGCCAAACGCTTGGGCAACTGACCAGAGTTTGGGTCGCGGCGGACCTCAATGGATATGTGTTGTGCCACCCCAGGGACCAGTCGATGGGCTTGTTCTGAAAGCGCCACCAAGACCCCCTCGGGTGCTTTGGTTTTTAGACGAACCGCCAGCGATTGATTGCCCACCAACACCACCGCCTCATCCACCGACCACGGCCTGTCGGACCACCATCTGGCCATGGCCTGATCGGACTGAGCGTCCCCCAACCATTCAATGCGCCCAACCGCCTCGACCATGACCTCAGCAGCCACCGACCAAGGCCCAATACTGAGTGAAATTGCGTGGCGACCGGCTGGTGCGTCGGCTGGCACCGCCACCGCGAGGGTGAGCGTTTGTGGCTTATGGTGCGTCAAATCCAGCTGGCGGGGCGGCACCACCAACGTCCAACCCAAAGGCAGATCAATCTTGGGTTCGTGGTGGCCGGTGGCGGGATCCAAGCCAGACGATCTTTGTTGCTCATCTGCTGTGACCACAAAAGCCAGCGACAACCACGCCCCTGGCTTGATGCGTTGTTCAGCCGGCGCTTCCAGTTCCAAAGACCAGGCTTTGGATGAGCAACACAGCAAACACAAAAAAGCCCAGGCCAATGCCGTCGATGGCGACTCCAACCAACGCCCCACCCCGTTTAAGCCATTAAAGCACTCATGGGTTCCGAGCCACATTGGGGCCCCAATGGAGATCAAACCGCGCCCCAAAGCGCTCGGCATGCGGCATCCAAGCCGCTGGCGTGGCCATCACCAAAGCCTCAGCTCGGTCGCCTGGTTTCTGCAATGCCTCTTTGGCCAGGGCCCACTCAATGCGTCGATGGCTGCCCGGGTAAATCTTAAATTGACCCAACACCGTCCGCCCCAGAGACGCCCCTTGGGCGCTGAACAATTCGCCCACCAAGGCCACGTCCAATAAACGCTCGCCCTTATTGTGCGCCTCAAACGAAAACATGGGATCGGGCGATTGGTCGGGGTCTCTTGACACTTGAAGCAGGGGCGATTGAAACAACAACGCAGTCGAGGCCTGCCCACGAACGGCTGTGGTGATGCGAACCGCGGTTTGGAACCGCTGGCGAATCACCCACTGGTCTTTTTGGGCCAGGTCTTCAAATGGCTCCATGGCCTCATGGCGCACCATGAGCACGGCCCAATACGCACCAGCGAGCTCGGGCCGTTCGGCCAGGGTCGGCAGCTTGACCTCAAAACCGACACGCGCCCGAGCCCGTGGTTCAATCGTTTGTTCGGGGGGCATCAATTGGATGTAGTCGGCCAAGGAGCGGGCGTGGCTGCCCGCTGGCGGATACTGGGCCTTGGCTTGAGCATCGATCCATTGATCGCGCACCTCCACCCGCACCAAGGCTTTCTCATCGAGGGTGTTTTGGATTTCGATCTCCCCGCGGATGACCTCCCCAGGATCGACCACATGCAGCCGGTCCAACGACCCGACCACACTCACCCCAGCGACCGCTTCAAAGGCTAGAGCCAAAAGCACCAAGCCCGTGCAAACACCACCCACGACATGTCCCCGTTGCCCCATCACGGCGTGCTCGCCAAGGTGAAGGTGACCTCCATCATTTGTGTGCCGGTGCCCACTTGGTCCATGTCTTCGGTCATGGCCAACTCATAGCTCAACAACAGCCCATCGGTGGCGCCATCGCCGGTGTAGCCGGTGCCAATGCCGGTGACCAAATCCACCGGTGCAGTCGACAGCAAAGCCGCCCCGTCGCCCGAACCGGTGTATTGGGCCACACCCACCGCACCCGTGCCATTGGTGGCATTGGTCGACAAACGAACCGCCATCCCCGCAGGCGGTGCCTCACTCAATTGCGCTTGCAATGAGCGGCTCTCGCCGGTGGGGACGATGGAGGTGTATTGCAGGTACCGGTCGTAGGGGTCTCTCACAATCCCTGGTGCCCCACCGGGTGTATCGGCACTGGAGACAATAAACACCGGCACGCCCAAGCCCGTGATCGCCAATTGGGCCACGCTTTCAACCGTCACACCCACATCTTGGGTGAGGGTTTCGTTGGCGTGTGTTGGCATGAGCCAAGTGCCCGCCATCAGGCCCACCAACAGTGGCGGCGCCCAGCGAGACAGCGACAAAGGCAAATGATTGCATCGTTTTTTTGACATGACACGCTCCTTATCGAAGGGTTTTGTTTGGGAGAATCATCGTGTCATGCGCCATCCAATCGATCGCAAAGGTTGGCAGTTGTTGACGGTTTTTGGATCCCAACAACAACCCATGCCGGCTGCCACCGCAGACTGGGCTTGCCGTATCATTGAGCCATGGAATGGACCATTCAACCGGCCAGCCGAATCGATGCGGTCTCGTATGAGATTCGGGGAACGCTGGCCAAGCGCGCACGCGAGCTTGAGCAACTTGGCCATGAGATCTTGGCGCTCAATATTGGAAACCCAGGTGCCTTTGGATTTAGGACGCCTGAAACCATGCGCGAGGCGGTGGTCAGAAACCTCCAACGCGCCGAGCCCTATGGACACCAAATGGGCATCTTTCCGGCTCGAGAAGCGGTTGCCATGCATTTCCAAGACCGTGGCCTCACCGAGACCCGCTACCACGATGTGGTGATTGGCAATGGCGTTTCCGAATTGGTGGATTTGTCATTGCGCGCGCTGATTGAACCCGGTGATGAGGTGTTGATCCCATCGCCCGACTATCCGCTGTGGAGTGCATCAGTCGTTTTAAACGGTGGGCAACCGGTGTATTACCCTTGTCCGCCCGAGCACGCGTTTGAGCCTGACTTGGACGCCTTGGTCAAGGCCATCACCCCAAAAACGCGCGCCTTGGTGGTGATCAACCCCAACAACCCCACCGGCGCGGTGTATTCCAAACAAACCCTCCAAGCCTTGGCCGATATGGCCAAGGCCCACCGACTGGTCTTGCTCGCCGATGAGATTTATGAGGGCATTGGCTATGACAACATCGACATGGTGCCACTGTCTACCTTGGTTGATGATGCGGTGTGTTTGACCTTTGGTGGTCTGTCCAAAGTGTATCGCGCCTGTGGTTATCGGATCGGTTGGGCGGTGCTATCGGGTGCCATCGATCACGCCACCGACTACTGGGCGGCGATTGAAAAGCTCGCGGCCCTCAGACTGTCTGCCAACATGCCCGGCCAATGGGCGGTGCAAACGGCTCTGGGGGGTCACCAATCGATCCAAGAGCTCGTGGCCACCGGTGGCCGACTCTTTCAGGCCAGACAAGCGGTGATTGAATCGGTTGATGCCAGCCGCCACTTGTCTTTGGTGACACCCCAAGGCGCGCTGTATGCCTTCCCCTGCATCCAAGCGATTGATCAAGCCCACCGTCAAGGGGCGCCTTTGCCCTTCGATGACCAAGCTTTTGCCGAGACCTTGCTGGAGAAAAAACACATCTTGGTGGTGCCAGGGTCAAGCTTTAACTTCCCAAACCCCGCCCACTTTCGAGTGACCTTGCTGCCCCAGCCCGATGTCTTGAAAAGCGCGTTTGTGGCCATCGATGAGGTCTTGAGCGACTGGTTGGATTGATTGTTCAACCCGCTTGCTACAAAGCATCCTTACCCAAGCATTGAGCGCGTCCTTAAGATCTGGCACCAAGCCATCACCCCCCACCTTTATAATGAGGGATTGTTTTTTGATCACAAGGATGGCTTCGATGAGCGCGACCGACAACCCCTTACTGAGCCCTGGCTTACCCCGCTTTGGGGCCATCG
>JAGYMV010000010.1 GCA_018400355.1 Wenzhouxiangella sp. | reverse complement strand
GTAACCCCGGCTTCGCTCTGTCATGGCTTGCGTCCTCTGATGTAACGATTGACGGCGGCATTGTGCTGCTCCAATGTCTCTGAGAACACATGGCTTCCATCGCCACGCGCCACAAAATACAACACATCACCGGCCTCTGGTCGACTGGCAGCTTTAAGGGAAGCCAAGCTGGGCAGAGCGATCGGAGTCACTGGCAATCCATGGCGCGTATAAGTATTCCACGGATGATCGGTCCTCAGATCCTGCCGCGTCAGCCGTCCATTATAAGTCGAGCCCAAACCGTAGATCACCGTCGGATCCGTCTGCAGACGCATACCCAAATTGAGCCGTCGAACAAAGACCCCAGCAATGGTGCCTCGCTCCGAGGGCAAGGCTGTCTCTCGCTCGATTAAGGAGGCCAAAATCAGCAACTCATTGGCATCTGCCAGCGGCAAGCGATCATCACGGTTTGCCCACACCTGTGACAAGGCCTGCCTCAGCGCCGCGTGAGATCTTCCCAACACATCAAGATCGGATGCACCACGCTCAATTAAATAGGTCTCCGGCAAAAACTGCCCCTCTGCGTCACACTCAAGACACCCCAGTGCCTCCATGAGCTGACCCTCAGACCACTCACTGGTGAGCGGCTGCAGCCGCGGGTCTTGAGCCAGTGTGGTCCGCAACTGTGAGACTGTCCAGCCCTCAACAATGGTGACCGGGTGCAACACCACCTCGCCCGCCTCCAACTTGGCCAAAAAGTCGGCCAAAGAATCACCCGGGTCAAGTCGATATTCACCGGCTTTGATGAGGGGCTGATGGAGCCTTCCATAAATACGCCAAAGCGGAGAGACCCTCGCTAGGCCAAGCCATTGGAGCTCTTTGATCAGACTTTGAAAGTGCATGCCTGGCTGGACTTGAATAACACTTGGCTGCGCGTTCTCAGACAACAGGGGAGATACTGCCATCCGATCGATCAGCCCCCGACCCATCACCACCAGCGCCAACAACACAAGCACAGCAGTTGCACCGTAAAGCGCCCACCGATGGGTCTGCGATCGGGTTTGATGCGGCGCGTGCTCGGTCATTCCAGTAGGCCTTGCCAATGGGTTTGCAACGTTCGGCAGACGGTCCCGATCGCCAAAGGCTGACCGTCTAGTTCCCGGACAGGGCGAACCCCTGCGACTGAATTGACCAGCAAGACCTCTTCGGCATTTTCAACATCGGAGCGGGTGAGACGACGCATCTGCACATCCATATTGAGGGTCTGCAGCCAGTCTAGCCCAACCCCCCAAACGTCTGGGCGATCCGGTGTGATGAGCCGACCCGACTCAACCAAAACCACATTGGACGCCATGGCTTCTGCCACGCAGCCATCCTCTCTATAAACTAGAACCTCATCCACATTCTCACGCGTACATTCTTGGGCGCACATCACCTGAAACAGCCGATTGCCATGCTTGAGCCCCCAGCCAAAGTCGGTGTGGGGCAAGCGCAGACTGGCGGTCTTGATTCTCAGACCCCTACCTTGTTGCTCGCTGATGTTGGCAGGCAGCGCCCGTATTTGCAAAACCCGCCTCGGGCTGAGATCGTCAGGAATCCAATACCCACTGGCTGAGCTTCCGCGCGTCACCGTCAATCGCACGATGGCGGCTGTGGAGGCCGCGGCTGAGGCTGTCAGCCGATCCAATTCTGCTACTATCATTTCTTGTGCTGGTGCAACGAAACCCAGGCGTTGGCAACTCCGATGCAATCGACGCCAATGAAATGGCCACAGCGGAATCGATTGGCCGTTCCAAAGCATGGTTTCGAACACATGATCACCAAATAAGAAGCCCCGATCGCTGGCTGGCACAGCCTCCACAAACTCGCCATCCACCAAGGTATTGGCATGACTCATTTCAGATGGCCCTCACAATCGAGGGCGCGGATCAAGCCACGCGCTTTAAACTCCGTCTCCTTGAGTTCAGCGCTTGGATTCGAGTCAGCCACAATGCCTGCCCCCGTTCTAAAAGACAAGGTGTCGCCATACACACAGACCGAGCGAATTAAAATATTCAAATCCATCACACCGTTGTTTCCAATATACCCAATGGCACCTGTATAACATCCTCGGCCAACGCCCTCGAGCTCGGCAATGATCTCCATGCACCGCACTTTCGGACAACCGGTGATCGTGCCGCCAGGGAACACCGCACGGATCAAATCAGTGGCAGTGGCATCAGACCTCAACTCACCTGAAACATTCGAGACAATGTGGTGAACATGCTCATAGCTTTCAACCACCATCAGCTCATCGACCTCGATGCTCCCCGCTTGGCACACACGCCCCAAGTCATTTCGCTCTAAGTCAATCAACATAATGTGCTCAGCGCGCTCTTTCAGATTGCTCGCCAGTTCCTGCATCAACCGTTGATCATCTTGCTGTGTCAGGCCCCGCGGACGTGTGCCGGCGATGGGCCGTGTTTGCACCCGCTGCCCTCTTTTAGAGACCAACCGCTCAGGCGATGAACTGACCACACTGCCACCTGGCAACTTGGCATAACCGGCAAACGGCGCTGGATTGGCACGTCTTAGGGCATGATAAAGCGCCAGCGGGTCAATCGCACCCTCCCCCCGGGCCTGCCAAGCTCGAGACAGATTCACCTGAAACACATCACCTGCCTGGATATAGGCCAAAATGCGCTCCACGCCCTCTTTAAATTGCTCTGGCTCGTCTGAACTCAAGCTCGCAGACAACCCCTGCAACGAAGCGCTCTGAAAGCTGGGGGTTTCGCCACACGAGATCTCGGCCAGCTCTTGCTGAGCAAGACTCATGAGGGCATTGGTTTCGGCAACCAGCCACGTTTCATCCGCCCAGTGGTCATGAATGAGCGCACAAGCACAACGCGCCGCATACGCTCTGGGCAGCGGGTCCGTACTCGCTGGGAGCCCCAGACTCGGCTCAATCTCTGCGGCCACTTCATAGCCCAGATAGACAAACCAGCCACCCAAAAACGGCAAGCCGGCATCCTCAAAAGGACGGGCTGATCGATCCAATGCATCCTGGAATTGGTCTAGGAAGTGGGCTGTGTCGGTGTCACCTTGGATGAGCTCCTCACCCGTGTGACGCAACAGCAAAGACCAACGCGCGGAAGGAAGACCCGCACCGCCTTCACTGGCCAACAGAAAGCGCCACTGATTGGGATAGGTTGAGAGAACATCGACCAGCCCGATTGCATTTGAGATGCGTCTGGGCGCGGGTGCTGGATCCGACGGATGCATCCGTCTGGTCGGGCTCACTTAAAATCTGAAATGACGATTGAGCCGTTGGTCCCACCAAAGCCAAATGAGTTACTCAAGGCGACTTTGATCGGTTGCTCACGCGCCACATGCGGCACCAAATTCATCCCTTCTGCTGCCGGATCGGCTTGGTCCAAATTGATGGTGGGCGGCACGATGCCATCGCGAATCGCAAGGACAGAGGCGATGAGTTCAATGGCACCCGCAGCACCCAGCATATGGCCTGTCATGGATTTTGTTGAGCTCATCAGTAACTCTCGCGCGTGATCCCCGAAAACCGTTCTGACCGCCTCTAGCTCGGCCAAATCGCCCACAGGCGTCGAAGTGCCATGGGCATTGATATAGTCCACATCGTCTGGGTTGAGGCCCGCATCGATCAATGCCTGAGACATGCACTGCGCAGCACCTGCCCCGCCTTCCGGTGGCGCGGTCATGTGATAGGCGTCGCCACTCATGCCAAATCCTTTGATCTCAGCATAGATGGGGGCGCCCCGCTTCTTTGCTGAGTCTAGGCTTTCCAAAACAATCACCGCAGCGCCATTGGAAAGAACAAATCCATCGCGGTCGACATCCCATGGACGGCTGGCTTTCTCAGGCTCATCGTTTCTGGTCGACAATGCCCTGGCCGCCGTGAATCCGCCATAGGCGGTGGGCGTGGTGCCATACTCAGACCCCCCCGCCACCATGACATCGGCATCGCCATACGCAATCATGCGTGCGGCTTGGCCGATGTTGTGCGTCGCTGTGGTACAGGCGGTGACAATACTGATGTTGGGGCCTTTAAAACCATATCGAATGGAAATGTTGCCCGCGATCATGTTGATGATGCAGCCCGGCACAAAGAAAGGAGAGATTTTCCGGGGGCCTTTATCAATGTAGGCCTGATAGGTTTGTTCGATCGTCTGAATGCCCCCAATGCCTGAACCAATCGCCAACCCATAACGGTCGGGTTGATCTGGGTTGGCATCAAGACCGGCGTCTTCAATGGCTTGAATGGCCGCTGCCATTCCATAATGGATGAATGGATCAGAAATGCGCGCTTCTTTGGAAGACAGGTATCGATCAACCTCAAAGCCTTTGACCTCACCCGCTATCCGAGCACTAAATGGCGCCGCGTCGAACGCAGTGACCTCACCAATGCCACTGGTCCCAGAGGTGAGTGCCGACCACACAGCCGGCACATCACACCCCACTGGGCTAATACAGCCAAGCCCAGTTATGACAATGCGACGTTCGCCACGCACTGGAAATTAACGATTAGGAATTGACGTGATTATTGACGTAATCGATGGCCTGCTGGACGCTGGTGATTTTCTCAGCCTCTTCATCAGGGATCTCACACTCAAACTCTTCTTCGAGCGCCATCACCAACTCCACGGTGTCGAGTGAGTCTGCGCCTAGGTCATCGACAAACGAAGCACTGGGTGTCACTTCCTCTTCTTTGACGCCCAATTGCTCAATCACAATTTTCTTGACTCGATCTTCAATGCTACTCATTGTGCGTGGTCCTCCAGATAGATAATCAGTTAGCCGACTCATTGTAGTGGTTTAGTGCCCCAAGTGCCAGTTGGGCGTCAAAACTTCAGCGTTTGCTTTGCGCTGTCAAACACCCAATATACCCAATAAGATCAATTATTTAGACTATATTTATAAAGCTTACGTGAGATACATCCCGCCATTGACGTGCACCGTTTGACCGGTCACATAGCCTGCACCCTGGCTTGCCAGAAATGCCACACAGTGCGCGACATCGGCTGGCTGCCCCAAGCGATTGGCGGGAATGCCCGCCATCAGACGCTCTTTTTGCTCATCACTCAGGCTGGCGGTCATGTCTGTTTCAATGAAGCCTGGCGCCACAACATTGCTGGTGATGTTTCTGCTGGCAATCTCCAAAGCCAGTGACCGAGAAAAGCCTTCTAAGCCGGCTTTCGCTGCAGCATAGTTGGTCTGCCCTGGATTTCCCGTGGCTGCCACCACAGATGATATGTGAATCAAACGCCCAAAGCGGGCTTTTAGCATCCCCTTTAACGCAGCGCGGGTCACGCGCATCACACCGGTTAAATTGGCATCAATCACAGCCTGCCATTCTTCATCGCGCTGTCGCAACAACAACTGGTCCTTTGTGATCCCTGCATTGTTGACCAGGATCGATGGCC
This sequence comes from Wenzhouxiangella sp., assembly GCA_018400355.1. Taxonomy (GTDB): domain Bacteria; phylum Pseudomonadota; class Gammaproteobacteria; order Xanthomonadales; family Wenzhouxiangellaceae; genus Wenzhouxiangella. The sequence goes on along the minus strand of JAGYMV010000010.1, from coordinate 10,541 downwards.
AACCTGCACGTTCTTGAACCAAGGTCATGGCGGCATCAATGCTGTCCGGATCGGTCACATCCAACACCACGCCATGCCCTGCCCCTAAGCGCTCAGAGATGGCCTCAGCGCCAGACACAGAGGTGGCTGTTCCGAAGACGTCATGCCCGAGCGCGGCGAGGTGATCGGCAATGGCGCGCCCAATGCCACGACTGGCGCCTGTGACCAAAGCCACTGAAGGCTGCTCGATTGGGTGATGGGTAGAATCATTACTCATTCACTGACCTCCTGCTCGTAAGGAACCCACTGTGCCGACTTCTCAATGCGTTTTCCAAGACCGGTGAGCACGCGCCCTGGCCCACATTCATAGAAACACTCGACGCCGAATTGGCTGAGCGCCCGAATGGTTGCTGTCCAATGAACGGGCTGAGCCAACTGTGCGACCAATGCCCCACGAACTCCCTCGGCATGCTCACGGGGCTTGGCATCCACATTATGAAAGACTGGGATTGAAGGCGGCGCCATGTCGAGACGATCCAAGCGTTCGGCCAGCGCTTGAGAGGCCTCGGCCATCAACGCGCAATGCGATGGCACACTCACAGGCAACACAACAGCCCGCTTCGCCCCGGCTGCCTTGGCTTGCAGCATTGCCCGCTCGACTGCAGAGGCATGCCCTGCGATCACCAACTGCCCGGGTGAATTATAGTTGGCGGGGGCGACGACCTCATCCTCTGCCACCTCGCGACAAATCGCTTCGACCACATCATCGGGTAGGCCAAGAATGGCGGCCATGGCGCCCACGCCTTGAGGGACAGCCTGCTGCATCAGTTGGCCACGCAAAGCCACCAGATCCAATGCATCATCAAAACTGAGACAACCCGCGGCAACCAACGCACTGAATTCGCCCAAGCTATGGCCGGCCAAAGCGATCGGCGGTGTGTCTGCAAAAAAACGCTCAGACCACATCAGCCAAAGAACGTGGTTGACGGTCAATAAAACCGGCTGAGTGATCTGCGTTTGATTGAGCTTTTCTACAGGGCCCTCGGCGATCAAATGCCCCACATCAAACCCAAGGCGATCCGATGCTTGCTCGTAGATCGTGTCCCGAATGCTCACAGACTCAGACGATAGCCCGGTGAGCATACCAATGCTCTGCGAGCCCTGCCCTGGAAAGATCACGCCAATGCTCATCGCATCAGTACCTCAAAAGGGCCGCGGCCCAGGTGAATCCACCACCAAACGCTTCCAGCAAAATCAATTGCCCACGTTCAACTCGTCCACTCCTAATCGCCTCATCGAGGGCCAAAGGCACTGAAGCGGCTGATGTATTGCCGTGCTTGTCTACCGTGACAATCACCTGATCCATCGACATATTGAGTTTTTTGGCAGTGGCTTTGATGATTCTGAGATTGGCTTGGTGTGGAATCAGCCAGTCGAGCTCACTGCGGTCGATGCCGTTGGCTTCAAGGGTTTCTTCGACGATGCGCCCGAGTGTATTGACGGCCACCTTGAACACCTCGTTGCCACGCATTGACACCGAAATGCCCGCCCGGGGCTCGTCGGGCTTGAACCCGCGCGACACACCCACATCGACTTTTAACAAGTCTGCATGAGCGCCATTGGCGTGTAGGTGCGTTGATAATATGCCTGGCGATGTGTCGGCACTTAAGACGGCTGCGCCTGCGCCATCACCAAACAACACACAGGTTTGTCGATCATCCCAGTCGAGCATACGGGTCAGCGTTTCAGCACCGACCACCAACACATGCTTTGCCTGACCCGATCGAATGTATTGGTCGGCCACAGAAAGCGCATACACAAATCCAGAGCACGCTGCGTTGACGTCAAAAGCACCGCACTCACCGAGCCCCAAGCGGTGTTGCAGCAAACAGGCTGTGGAGGGAAACACCAAATCAGGCGTGGTGGTTCCCACCACCAACAAATCAATATCGGACGGGGCCAAACCCGCGGCCTCCAAAGCACGTTTGGAGGCAACCTCAGCCAAATCGCAGGTGGTCTCACCCTCAGCGGCAACGCGACGCTCCTTGATGCCTGTCCGCTCTTGAATCCACTGATCACTGGTATCCACGAGCTTCTCTAGGTCTTTGTTGGTCAATACCTGCTCAGGCAGGCAATGGCCTGTGCCACTGATTCGAGAATAGATGCGCTCACTCATTCACTGCTCTCCAACACTTGGATTCATCGATTTGCTCTTCATTGTTGCTTCCTGAAAGGCCAATTCAATGGCATGCGCCAGACCTTGCGCGCTAGAGCCTCCATGACTTTTTATCACCAACCCCTCGACGCCCAATAATGGGGCGCCATTGTGACGGGAAGGTTCGAGTGTCTCATAAACATGGCGAAACCGCGAGCGGGTCAGTCGGCGGGCCCATCGCGCCCACAGCCCCGGATTAACCGGCCCCTTCAAAGCCGTCATCACCAGCGAGACAGCCCCCTCTGCGCTCTTGAGCAAGATGTTGCCAGCAAAACCATCACAAACGACCAAATCAACACCACCATAAAATACGCGATCGGCCTCAATAAAACCCTGATAATTGATGTCGGTATCGGCCTCAAGAAGACGCGCTGCTTCACGGATCACATCAGGCCCCTTCCGAGGCTCTGACCCGATATTGAGCAACGCCACTTTCGGTGCCTGTTTGTTCAGAGAAACCAAAGCTTGTGTGCCCAGCTGAGCAAACTCCAGCAGTCTTTGCGCATCCACGCCCACATTGGCACCCAGATCAAGAACCCAAACCGGATCACCCTGGGTGGGGAGCTGCGTCATCAATGCGGGGCGCTCCACACCGGGTCGCATGCCCAGCAAGTGGCGCGACAGCGCCATCAAGCCCGTGGTTGATCCAGAACTGACCATCGCCTGAGCCTGCCCCTCTTTAACCTGCAAAAGAGCCTGAGCCATGGAACTCGTGTGCCCTGACCGAATGGCTTGGGCTGGACTGACGTCTGCGGGCAATACCGTGGGTGCATGAACCACATCAGCCCGAGACCGGAGCGGATCGGGAAAATTGACCAATGCATCATGAATGGCTGATTGATCGCCCACCAAAGTGACGGCCAAATCGCTCATTGTTTCCAGCGCGAGGCGGGCGCCTGAAATGCTCACAGGCAACCCACCATCTCCGCCCATGGCGTCAATGGCGACGGTGATCATGCGAGGGGATGACATGACGAATGTGCGATGCGCCAAACCAGCCGGCCGGCGCATCGAGTCGAGATCTTACTCGTTGACTTCTTCTTCGGTCTCTTCGACCTCAGGCGCCACTTCAACGACTTGACGACCGCGGTAGAAGCCTTCAGCAGACACGTGGTGACGACGGTGTGTTTCGCCGGTGGTGGGTTCTTCCGACAAAGCCGCTGCAGTCAATGAATCATGCGAACGGCGCATGCCACGACGTGAGGGGGTTTTACGACTCTTTTGAACTGCCATGGTTACTCTCTCCAAAAATATCAGGCTTCATTCGCCTGAACGGTTTTTCTTTAACTCGGCCAACACCTCAAAAGGACGATGTGTTGGTTCTTTGACCAATTCTTCCTCGACAGCCAACTCAGTTGGCTGCGGTGCCTGTGGATCGATGGGCACCAACGGCAACGCCAGCAAGATCTCCTCTTCCACCAAACGTGCGATGGACAAATCATCTTCCTCGCAGATCAGTGGCTCATAATCTGCTGGCAAACCTTCTGCCTCTGCCTCGGTCCGCACCACGCCAATCCGAGATTGACCATTGATCGGATAGGCAAACGGGCCCAATGTGCGCTGACACACCAACGAGACATTGGCCTCAACCGACAAGTCGGCGACCACATGCCCGTGGGCATCGTGTGCAAATGAGACATCAAACCTCACCACATCACCCGGCTTTGGTGCGACGATTAGACCTTCGAGCCGGTCTAACGAATCCAAAGGGATCTCTCCTGAGAACCGCTTTTTGGCCGCTGCCACTTTTTCGGGTCTCACCCGATCGGGATAATTCCGTGACATAAGCCGCCTAGTATATCATTGAGGGCCCGCAACCGACAATTGTTGAATGCATGATGAAAATCGTTCTCGCCTCCAGTTCTGTCTATCGGCGCGCCCTGCTGGAGCGCCTCAACATTGACTTTGAGGTGATGGCGCCTGAAATAGATGAAACCCCGATGGCTGGGGAGTCTGGGCGAGACTTGGCGATCCGCCTGGCCGAGCAAAAGGCGCGCGCTGTGGCGCGTTTGCTGGGCTCGACGGTAGAGACTGTGATTATTGGCTCAGACCAAGTCGCCGAAGCCAATGCCGAGATGCTTGGCAAGCCCATGACCGAAGAGCGCGCCATTGCCCAATTGTTGCGCTTGAGCGGTCAAACGGTCACCTTCCATACCGCAATGGCACTGATTTCAGGGGAAACAGTCCGCACCTCTTATGTGCCCACCACCATCCAAATGCGTGAATTGGACACCGCAGAAGTCACCCGCTATGTCCGTCATGACCAGCCCCTACACTGCGCTGGCGCCATGAAAACCGAGTCGCTCGGCATTGCTTTGATGCAGTCCTTTGCAAGCGATGACCCCACCGCCATCATTGGACTGCCCTTAATTGCTCTGAGCCACCATCTTCGCGAGCTCGGCTTCAAACTGCCCTAGAAATTGGCCGAGAGATTGGCCTAAAAACTGGCCCAGAAACTACCCGAGGGGCGCTGTGAGGGTGGGAGCGCCACCTAGCATGCCCAATAAATCGCCGGAAAAAATGCCGAGCAAACGGGCGTAATGATAAGCTAGACAATTGATTGTATTGAACATGCCGGAGAACGATTCAATGACGTCCCCAATCAGCACCGACTTCAACCACTGGCGCTTGACCAGAGATCTAGATGACATCGCTTGGTTAACGCTAGATCACGCCACCGAGGGCGTCAACACACTGGGCACAGCGGTTTTGGCCGAGCTAGACACCCTGATTGGCCACCTAGAGGCCGATCATCCCCGAGGCATGGTGCTGATGTCAGGCAAACCCAAGACTTTTATTGTCGGGGCCGACGTTCGAGAGTTTGACGCCACAGATAAGGTGTTTGAGCTTGAGGACAATGTTCGCCGCGTTCATGGTTTGTTCAAACGCATTGAAGACCTGCCCTTCCCCACCGTGGTGGCCTTTGAAGGCTACTGTCTCGGTGGTGGCCTGGAGCTCGCCCTGTGTTTTGATTGGCGCATTGCGCTCGATGGCGGCCACACCCGAATTGGCTTTCCAGAGGTCAAACTGGGCATTTATCCGGGCTTTGGTGGTTCGGGCCGTTCCATTGCGGCCATGGGGGCCCTCAATGCCATGCCCATCATGCTGACAGGCCGCATGCTCAAGCCCCGCCCGGCGCGCGCGCTTGGGCTCATCGACCAAGTGGTCTCACCGCACGGATCGCTCAAGTGGGCCGCACGAAATGCCGTACTCAGAAAAAAAACCCACCCAAAACCCAGCTTTTTCAAACGCCTCGCGGTGGTCGGCCCAGTACGCCGGTTTTTGGCCGGGCAGATGCGCAAGCAGACCTCGGCCAAAGCACGGCGTGATCACTACCCTGCGCCATTTGAACTGATCGATGCTTTTGAGGCCGCCGGTCATCACACCAGCCAGATGATCGCGTTGGAGGCAGAGAAAGTGCCACGTTTGTTGGCGGGTGAAACGTCCCGCAATTTGAGACGTGTGTTTCGCTTAATGGAACAACTCAAGCAACAGGGCAAACGAAGCGACTTCAAAGCCCATCGCGTGCATGTCATTGGCGCGGGTGTGATGGGTGGAGACATCGCGGCTTGGTGTGCACTCAGAGGTCTATCGGTCACCTTACAAGACCGCGAGATGAAATACATTGAACCGGCCATTGAGCGGGCTCACAAACTGTTCAAACGCAAACTCAAAAAAACCACTCTGATTGGTGCTGCTAAAACGCGGTTGGTCGCTGACCCAGAGGGCAAAGGCGTTGAGCGAGCCGATGTCATCATCGAAGCCATATTTGAAAATCTGGATGCCAAAAAGGCTTTGTTCGCTGAGCTCAATCAACGCATTGGGGCGCACACCATTTTGGCGACCAACACCTCAGCCATTCCTTTGGCTGAGATTGCCAGTGTGCTGGATGATCCATCGCGCTTGGTTGGGCTGCACTTTTTTAATCCTGTGGCACAGATGCCGCTGGTTGAGGTGGTCTATGACACCAGCACCGAGCAAAAATGGATTGATGATGGCGCAAGCTTTGCCACACAAATCGGTAAATATGCACTGCCTGTGACATCAACACCCGGCTTTTTGGTCAACCGAGTGCTCGCACCCTACATGCGAAACGCCATGGAATTACACCGAGAAGGCGTGCCCAAAGAAGCCATCGACAAAGCTGCTGAGCATTTCGGTATGCCCATGGGTCCAGTCGAACTCGCCGATACGGTGGGGCTTGATGTGGGCCTGGGTGTCATCACCACGCTGATGGGCGAATCTGCAGGCGAGGACAAGAAGATTCTTGAGGCGATGGTCGCGCAAGGGAAATTGGGCAAAAAGTCTGGCCAAGGTTTTTATGAATGGAAAAAAGGGAAAGCTCAAAAAGAGGCCAATGCACACCGTGGGCATGACCTCAACGCGCTAGCAGAGCGTTTGATGGCGCCCTATTTTTCAGAATGTGAAGCTTGCCTCGCCGATGGCGTGGTCGCTGACGCCGACTTGCTGGACGCGGGGATGATCTTTGGCACTGGGTATGCACCCTTTAAAGGTGGCCCGATGCACACTTTAAACAATAATCAAACGAAGACCCAGGCCAGCCCACCACCCACAACCGATCATCAGGAGGCAACATCATGAGCAGTGAAAGCATTCGTCGCATTGCCATTGTTGGTGGGTCCAGAATTCCATTCTGCCGCTCCAACACGTTCTACGCCGACCAATCCAATATGGACATGCTCAGCTCCGCCATTGAAGGGGTGGTGCAAAAATATGGTTTGAGTGGGGTCAAAATTGATGAGGTGGTGGCTGGCGCGGTCACCACCCATTCCAAAGACTTTAATTTGGCGCGCGAAGCGTTGCTCTCAACCAGTCTGTCACCCTTAACCCCAGGCATCACACTGCAACAGGCATGTGGCACCAGCTTGCAAGCAGCCCTCATGTCGGGGGCCAAAATCGCCGCTGGGCAGATCGAATGTGCCATTGTGGCCGGGACCGACACCACCAGTGATGTGCCTGTGGTCTTTCAAGACCGCTTTGCCAAACGCTTGGTCTCTCTGAGTCGTGCCCGCTCTCTCAAACAAAAATTCGCCGCATTTAAGGGGTTTGGCCCCAGTGAACTGGCCCCGCAGGCGCCAAAAAATGCAGAAGCGCGGACGGGTCTGTCGATGGGGGCTCACTGTGAACGCATGGCAAAAGAATGGCAGATCTCGCGCGAAGACCAAGATGCGCTGACCTTTGAGAGTCATCACAAGGCAGCCACCGCTTGGGCGCAAGGCTTCTTCGATGACTTGGTCACATCACACGCCGGTGTGCTCCGCGACAACATCATCCGTCCCGATACTTCGTTGGAGAAACTCGCCAGCCTGAAACCCGCTTTTGATAAGAAAAATGGAACCCTCACGGCTGGCAACAGCACCACGCTATCAGACGGTGCGGCCGCTGTTTTATTGGCCTCCGAGGAATGGGCGAAAGCCAACAATCTCCCCATCCTGGGGTATTTGGTGGCTGGCAGGACCAGTGCGGTCGATCACGTCAACGCCGATGAGGGTCTGTTGATGGCCCCAACTGTGGCGGTTGCTGAGCTCCTCACCCAAACCGGTCTCACGCTTCAAGATTTTGACTTCTATGAGATCCACGAAGCCTTTGCTGCACAAGTCCTGTGCACGCTCAAAGCATGGGAATCAGAGCAATATTGCAAGCAGCGGTTGGGCTTAGAAACGGCGCTCGGCTCAATCGACCGATCAAAAATGAACGTCCGCGGTGGCTCCATTGCGATCGGTCACCCGTTCGCAGCAACCGGCGCTCGTATTTTGTCGACATTGGGTGCGATCTTGGAACAGGCCGGTTCCGGTCGCGGGTTGATTTCTGTGTGTACTGCCGGTGGCATGGGCGTGGCAGCGATTGTAGAACGCTAAGGCAGCTTCTTAACGAACGCCTGGTGCTGTTGTCACACCAGGAATCTGCAAATTCGCTGCTTCAATGGTATTTTGGAGCAGCGTGGCCACTGTCATGGGGCCAATACCGCCCGGCACTGGCGTCAGCCAGCTGGCTCTGTTAGAGACCGCTGCAAAGTCCAAATCGCCGCGGATCTTGCCATCTGATCCACGATTGATTCCAACATCGACCACCACGGCGCCCTCTTTAATCCAACTGGGATCAATCAGATCCGGACGCCCCACAGCCACACACAACAGGTCCGCTCGACGAACGTGCGTCTCTAAATTGGTGGTGAATCGATGCGCAATGGTCACCGTCGCACCCGCCAAAAGCAACTCAAGCATCAGTGGCCGACCAACGATATTGGATGCGCCCACCACCAAGGCATCTTTTGATTTCGGATCCAAGCCATAGTGATGCAACAAGGTAATGATGCCTTTGGGGGTACACGGCCGAATGGCGGGTGTTCGCTGTGCCAATAAGCCCATGTTGGTTGGATGAAAGCCGTCGACGTCTTTTTCAGGGACAATGTGGCGAGTCACTTTGGAGGCGTCTAAACCCGCTGGCAATGGCAACTGCACCAAAATGCCATGGATGGATTCGTCGGCGTTGAGTGCCTCGATCAAACCGAGCAACTCAGACTCACTCACCGTTGCTGGCAGTCGATGCGAACTTGAGTGGATGCCAACCCGCTCACAGGCACGTACTTTGTGGCTCACATAGACTTCCGACGCGGGGTCCTCACCCACCAACACAACCGCCAAACCAGGCGCCTGAGCACCACTGGCCACATGCGACCGCACCACATCGGCCATGGCATCCATCATGCCATCGGCAACAGCACGACCGTCTAATAACTGGGCTTTGGATTGAGAAGGGTCTGACATCATGGGTCTATTGTAGCGCGCGCCAAAGCATTGGTGCGTTGCGCCACTGCCAAGACCATTGCTCGAGCAGGGGCCATCATGACCGATCAATGGCGGCGTTTTTTTCGACGCCCAAGTTGTCCCACGCGCTTTCTCTTCTGAATCTGTCTCGGCGTCAACGTGTTCTTTCGTCCAGCAAAGGGGTTGGTTGATTCTTTAAAGATCAACTGAATGGGGACACCCACTAGGCCAAAGTGCTTGCGAAGTTGGTTGACCAAGTAGCGCTTGTATTGGTCTTTGATCGACTCGGTGCGGCTGCCGTGAATCACGACGCGGGTGGGGAACAATCCGCCACTGTGCGCGTACCGAAGCTTGGGTCGGAACCGCTCTCCCCCACCCGGTGGGTGAGCAGCGACCGCATCGCGAAGCAGGCGTGTCAACGCCGGTGTGGAGAGCTCTTGACTGGCCGATTGGTACACATGCTCGATCGCATCCGTGAGCTCACCCAGCCCCGATCCATGCAGGGCCGAGATCACCACAACCGGTGCGAACAAAGCAAATTCAAGTCGCTCACGCATATCCACCAAACACTGATGGCGCCTGGCCTCGCTGAGCTGATCCCATTTATTCAAGCCCAACACCAACGATCTGCCCGCCTCAACAATGTGTCCTGCCAAACGGGCATCTTGGTCACTCACGCCCTCTTCAGCATCGATCACCAACACCACCACTTGGGCCTGATGCATGGCCTGCATGGCCTTGAGTGTGCTGAGCTTCTCTAACCCTTCATGGCTGCCCCGCCGCCGGCGAATACCCGCGGTATCGATGACATGGTAGCGCTGGCCATCTCGTATGACGTCTGCGTGCACTGGGTCGCGTGTGGTGCCGGGAATGGGGCTTGCCAGCGCACGCTCTTCCCCAACAAAGCGGTTGAGCAAGGTGGACTTTCCTGCGTTGGGACGCCCCAACAAGGCCAGACGAATGCCATCCCCAAAAGGTGGCTGTTCGCCCTCGTCATCGGGCAGCAGCTCTGCCACTTTCTTTGACAAATAATCCAAACCGCGGCGGTGGGTGGCTGCGATGGCACAGGTGTTGGGCAACCCCAGCTCAGCAGCTTCTCCCATCAGAGCATCGGGATCGAGCCCATCTGTTTTATTGACGGCATGGACAATCGGCTTATTGCTTCGACGCAGCGACTGCACAATCTCAAAATCTGCAGGGGTCAAACCAGAGCGCCCATCGCTCACGAACAGCAACAGATCCGCTTCTTGGATGGCGGCTTGTGTTTGTGCTTGAGCGGCTTGGCCCAGCGCTTCGCTGGCCGCTTCAAGGCCACCGGTATCAACCAGAATCACGGCGCGACCATCCAAGACCGCGCGACCATAAATGCGGTCTCTGGTGACACCCGGCATATCCGCAACCAAGGCATCACGACGTCGCGTGAGCGCGTTAAATAATGTGGATTTCCCTACGTTGGGGCGGCCGACGATGACAACAACATCCAATGGCCTCATTGAGGTCATTGTCTAAGGTCTGGCTTGCCAAGCAGAAATTCGGCCCTTGATATCCAACACATAAAG
>JAGYMV010000001.1 GCA_018400355.1 Wenzhouxiangella sp. | reverse complement strand
AGCACAGTGCCTGGAATCGCATAACCCAAGGCGGCCACCTCAGCCAGCAATTGCGACCGCTGTCGAATTTTGTGTGTGGCGGCCAACAACATGATGCCTCCGAACACCACCAAGAGCGCACCGCCAAAGCCCAGCAATAAGGTGTTGCCAATCAAGCCTGGGATGGGCTGGGTTGTTAAATCAAACATCGACGGCCAAGCCCACACCACCAGTTGCATCAAAGGCATCACCACCGCCAAACAGATCAGAGCCACTTGAGCCAAGCTGGCCATGACGGCCGACAGGCCCCGCAGTCGAATGCGATGCCCCGTGGGCCGGCGCTCGGATTCGCCCGCGCCCTCACTTCGACTCGCACGCTCGGCCACAATCAACGCCAACACAAACAGCATTAAAATCGACGCCAATTGAACCGCCGCGGTGAGGTTAAACAAACCAAACCAGGTTCGATAAATGGCGGTGGTGAAGGTATCAAAACCAAATATAGACACCGCCCCGAAATCGGCCAGCGTTTCCATCATCGCCAAGGTCAACCCCGCCACAATCGCTGGTCTGGCAATCGGCAGACTCACCCTAAAAAAGGTGCGCACCGGCCCCACACCCAAGCTTCTGCCCGCTTCGAATGCTGCCAGTCCACCGCTGGCAAAAGATGCTCTGGCCAACAAATAAACATACGGGTAGAACGCCAGGACCAAAATCAGCAGCACACCGGCAGGCTGAGATAAGGACTGGAAAAGCCATGGATCAGAATCAAACCACCCACGCCATTGGGTTTGGATGGGCCCACTGTAATCCCAGATGCCCAGGTAGATAAACGCCAAGACATAAGTCGGGAAAGCCAGAGGCAACACCAACAAAGGGTCAAGGATTTTTCTAAAGGGGTACTCGCAACAGGCTGACAGCCACGCCATGGACACCCCAATGATGGCCACCCCCAACCCAACCACCACCAACATCAGCAGGCTGTGGCTGATCAATCGAGGCAACAAATACGCTTTGATGTGGGCCCACACATCGGCTTGGGGCTGCATCCAAGAAAGCAGCAGCATTAAGAGCGGCAAAGCCACCAACAACAACAATGGCCACAATAAGACATGGCGAGTGAGCCGCCATGAGCGCATCAACGATACCCGGCGCGGTCCATCAAACGCACAGCTTGTGCTTGACGCTCACCCACCACCACCAAAGGCACCTCATCGGCGACAAACGGGCCCCATTGGGCCACGATGCCACTGGCCGGCACATTCGGGTTGATGGGGTATTCCAAATTGGATTCAGCGAACTCTGCTTGAGCGTTCTCAGAAGCCAGCCACTCGATCAGCCGCTGCCCTTGGTCTGGACGGGGTGCATGCGTGGTCACGCCCGCCCCTGAGATGTTGACGTGGACACCCGTGGTGTCTTGGTTGGCCCAGAACAAAGCCACGGGATAATTGGGGTCGTCGGCCAGCAAACGGCCCAGGTAATAGGTATTGGCAATGGCCACATCGCATTGACCAGCCGCGACCGCCTCAATCAACTGAGTATCTGAAGAAAATGGATCGGTGGCCAGATTCGACACCCAACCCGCCACGATGGCCTCGGCTCTTTCCTCGCCATGGTGCTCAATCAGCATCGCCACCAATGATTGGTTATACACCTTCTTAGAGGTTCTCAAACACAAGCGCCCGGCCCATTTAGGGTCGGCCAAGTCTTCGAACGTGGACAGTTCCGAAGGGTCGACTCGGTCAGGATGGTACATCAAGGTACGCGCCCGAACCGACAAACCAAACCAGCGGTTGTTTGTATCCCGCAGCGATGCCGGCACAATGGCTTCTAAAGACTCAGATTCCAATGGTTGCAGCAAACCCCGTTCACTGGCAAACCACAAATTGCCCGCATCCACGGTGATAAAAACATCGGCGGGAGTTTGGTCATCCTCAGCTGCCATGCGCTCAATGAGAGAGGCTTCGTTGGCACTGGTGAACTCAACAGTGACACCCGTCTGTTGGGTGTAGCGCTCAAACAAAGGCTCGATTAAATGGGGTTGGCGTGAGGTATAAACCACCACACGCTGCTCAGCCGAGCCATCCGTCTGTTGTCCGCCTGGGACAGCTTCTGGGTCTGAAGGTTGACAGCCAGCCAAGACGACAAGCGATACCACCAGCAAGGCAAATAGCGCGCGGGCAGAGAACAGAGGACTTAGCCGTTTGTGATCAGACATGACATGAACCTCATTTTTCAAAGGGTGTATTTCCTGCGTAATGGGCGCGATCACCCAGGTGTTTATAAATCCTTAAAAGCTGGTTGTACTTGGCCACTCGGTCCGATCGGCACATGGAACCTGTTTTGATTTGGCCCGCGCCCGTGGCCACTGCCAGATCGGCAATGGTGACGTCTTCAGTCTCACCTGAACGGTGTGAAATGATGGTACCAAAGCCTGCCGCTTGTGCCATCGAAATCGCATCGAGCGTTTCGGTCAAGGTGCCAATTTGATTGAACTTGATCAAGATCGCATTGGCAATGTGTTCATCAATACCACGCTCCAACAGCCGTGTGTTGGTCACGAACAAGTCATCCCCCACCAACTGAATCTGATCCCCCAAGCGCTCGGTGAGAAGTTTCCAGCCAGCCCAGTCTTGTTCGTCCATGCCATCTTCGATCGAAATGATCGGATAGCGTTCCACCAGTCCAGCCAAATAGTCCACAAATTGATCGCGCTCAAAAGCCCGACCTTCTGCTTCCAGCACGTATTGGCCGTCGTGATAAAACTCGCTGGCCGCCACATCAAGCGCCAACGCCACTTCTTTACCCGGCACATAGCCTGCTTCAGTGATCGCTGTCATCAACAGCTCCAACGCGGCTTCATTCGATGGTAAATCGGGTGCAAAGCCACCCTCATCACCCACAGCGGTGTTGAGGCCTTGTTGTTTTAAAATGGATTTCAATGCGTGGAAGATTTCTGCTCCGGCTTGTACCGCCGATTCAAAATCACCCACACCCACCGGCATCACCATGAACTCTTGAATATCCACCCGGTTATCGGCGTGTGCGCCACCGTTTAAGATATTCATCATCGGTGTCGGCAGCACCGGTTCTTTGTTGGTGTGACTCATTAAAGACTCATACAACCACTGACCTCGCGACTGAGCCAGTGCTTGGGCATTGGCCAACGACACCGCCAACAAGGCATTGGCCCCAAGCTTTGATTTGTTGGGCGTGCCATCCAGTGCGATCATGGTCTCATCCAACGCCCGCTGGTCTTCGGCTGACTGCCCGACCAAGGCCTGGGCAATTTCACCCTCGACATGACCGACCGCGGTGCGAACGCCCTTGCCTCGATGGCGTGCAGCATCCTCATCTCTGAGCTCGCAAGCTTCCAAAGCACCCGTTGAGGCGCCTGATGGCACCGCCGCCCGTCCACGGCTGCCATCGGACAACACCACTTCGGCTTCCAGTGTCGGCTGGCCACGCGAATCAATGACTTCGAGTGCGTGTATTGCTGTGATGGTGCGTTGTTCGCTCATTGTTCTAAATCCCCAATGCAATCAAATGTGTTTGGCGTGCTTGACCACGCGGTCGATGTCGGCGACGGTTTCGAGCAAGGCGGCCATATCCGCCAGCGCCATGGAGTTGGGTCCATCGCACAGGGCTTTGTCCGGGTCTGGGTGAGTCTCACAAAACAACCCCGCCACGCCCGCACCGACCGCTGCACGCGCGAGCGTCGGTACAAACTCCCTGGCACCACCAGACGAATCGCCCTGACCCCCGGGCATTTGCACCGAGTGGGTGGCATCAAACACCACCGGACAACCGGTTTGTTTCATGATCTCCAGCGCGCGCATATCGACCACCAAATTGTTGTAGCCAAACATATAACCGCGCTCGCACACCATCAGTTGTTCATTGCCAGTCTCTTGGGCTTTTTCCACCACGCGACTCATTTCCCAAGGCGATAGAAACTGCCCTTTTTTTAAGTTGATGGGTAAGCCGGTGCGCGCAACGTTTTGGATAAAGTTGGTCTGACGACACAAAAAAGCCGGTGTCTGAATCACATCGACCACACTGGCCACCTCATCAAGTGGTGTGTCTTCATGCACATCGGTGATCACCGGCACCCCCACTTGATCGCGGACGGCTTGCAAGATGCGAAGCCCCTCTTCCATGCCCGGTCCCCGATAGCTCTTGACCGAGGTCCGGTTGGCTTTGTCAAAAGACCCCTTAAAAATGTAGGGCATATTGAGTGTATCGGTCAGTGCCTTGAGGTGCCCAGCCACCTCCACACACATCGCCTCAGACTCTAAAGAATCGGGTCCTGCAATCAAAAACAGCGGGGCATGGCCACCCACTTCGAAACCACATAATTTCATGTCTTTGCCTTTTGCCAAGCCAAAGCGGCTTGGATAAACCCACGAAACAGCGGGTGGCCATCTCGGGGAGTGGAGGTGAATTCGGGGTGGAATTGGCAGGCCACAAACCAAGGGTGATCAGGCAACTCAACCATCTCCACCAAGGTGCCATCTGAGGAGAAGCCAGAAAACACCAAGCCTTGCTCACTGAGTCTGTCGCGGTATTGGTTGTTGAACTCATACCGGTGACGGTGGCGTTCTTTGATCTCGTCTTTCCCATACAACCCATGGGCCCGCGTGCCTGGCACCAAGTGACAGGTTTGTGCGCCCAAGCGCATGGTGCCACCCAAATCTCCGGTGGCTTCTCTGAGCTCACGTTGGCCTTTTTCATCCAACCACTCGGTGATCAAGCCAATCACCGGGTCTGGACTGTCGGGATTGATTTCAGATGAGTGCGCTTGGCTTAACCCACACACGTTTCTAGCAAACTCCACCACGGCCGTTTGCATGCCCAAACAGATACCGAAATAAGGCTTGTTGTGGGTGCGTGCATATTCAATGGCTTTAATCTTTCCCTCAAAGCCACGCTCACCAAAACCACCCGGCACCAAAATGGCGTCCACCTCATCGAGTACCCCCACCCCATTGACCTCGATGTCTTCTGACTCCACGGGCTTAATTTTGACGTCGATCCAATCGCTCATGCCACCGGCAAATAGCGCTTCATTAATCGACTTGTAGGCATCGGCGTGTTCGACGTACTTTCCAACCATGGCCACGGTGACATGGTGTTTGGGGTGCGCTCTGGATTCCACCACTCTGGCCCAATCGGATAAATCGGCCTCATTGGCCTCGAGGCCCAAGCGCTCTAGAACAATTCGGTCCAGGCCTTGTTGGTGATAAAACAGCGGGATTTGGTAGATGTCACTGACATCAACCGCTGAGATCACCGCATCGGTCTGGACATTGGTGAACAGCGCAATCTTGGCGCGTTCATCATCAGACAAAGAACGCTCACACCGACACAACAACACATCGGGTTGAATGCCAATGGAGCGAAGCTCTTTGACTGAGTGCTGCGTGGGTTTGGTTTTAATCTCATTGGCGGCGCGCAAGTAAGGCACCAAGGTCAGGTGCATGAACATGGCCGCGCGACCAAATTCAGAGCCCAATTGACGAATCGCTTCTAGAAACGGAAGTGACTCGATGTCCCCAACCGTGCCGCCAATCTCGACCATGGCCACATCAAACCCTTCAACAGCCGCTTTGATGCAGGCTTTGATCTCATCGGTGATGTGTGGAATGACTTGGACAGTGGAACCGAGATAATCACCGCGGCGTTCGCGAGCGATGACATTGGCATAGATCCGGCCGGTGGTGAAGTTATTGAGTTGGGTCATGCGCGTGCGCACAAAACGCTCGTAGTGACCCAGATCCAAGTCGGTCTCTGCACCGTCTTCGGTGACAAAGACCTCACCGTGTTGAAACGGACTCATCGTGCCGGGATCGACATTGATGTAGGGGTCGAGTTTGAGCAACGTGACTTTGAGTCCACGCGATTCAAGAATAGAGGCCAAAGAGGCAGCTGATAGCCCTTTGCCAAGCGATGACACAACGCCACCGGTAACGAATATAAGAGAGGTCATGCTTGGGCATCCACACCAGTATTGGTACGGGAATCCATTGTAACTCAAGCCAGCCAGATCAGGCTGGCCATTCGTGCACTTTCGAGATCTTTTGGCAATCCAGCCCGGTAAGAGTAAAAACGGTCTGAGGCTTTGGCGGTGCAAAGGCCACTCAATCCGACCCGAAAAACCCCCATCTGGGCCAGCTCCGTGACCGCCATCCCCGCCAAATCGGCCAACCAATGGCCTGGCCGCGAGGCTTTGAAATGTGGCTCGAACGCGCTGTTTTTGCTCACAAAGGCCTGATACACCTCGTTTCCGACCTCGAAAGCGTCTTGTGAAATGGCCGGACCAATCCACACCTGTAGGTCTTCGACCCGACCAGGCAGGGCTTGGATGGTCTGCTCGACAATCCCCTGAGCCAATCCACGCCAACCGGCGTGAATGGCCGCCACCAAAGGCATTTGGTCATTGGCCACCAACAAAGGCAAGCAATCGGCGGTTTTGACCACCGCCACCTGACCTGGTCGATCGGTCCAAGCGGCATCGGCGGTCACCTCGGGCGTCCAGTCATCCAAATGAATCAGGCGGGTTTGGTGGACTTGCTCGAGCCAATGGGGGGCGCTGGGCAGCACCAGATCCTCGACGCTCAGGCTTTGTGTTGTGGTCAGCGCGTTGACATGTGACAAATGCTGGGGTTCGGGCCATTGGGCCAAGACCGCGTCTTTGAAAGGACCCACCCCGCTCACGCTGGCGATCTCAGTCATTGCTCGGCTCTGGACTCAATGCCCTCATCAACGCCTGCAAGTCGTCGGGGATGGGGGCAGAGGCTGCAATCTCTTTGCCCTCATCGATGGGGTGCGGGCAGACGAGCTGGCTGGCGTGCAAGGCTTGGCGTGGGAATTGCTGCCAGGCCGCCCGTTGCGCCTCGGTCAGGCCACCCGGAGAACCCCGTCGACCATAAACAGGGTCCCCAATGATGGGGTAACCGACATGGGCCATGTGCACCCGAATCTGGTGGGTGCGGCCCGTTTCTAGCTCCACATCCAGCAAAGTGGCGCCAGCCAAGTGCTGATTGAGGCGGTAATGGGTGATGGCGGGCCGACCATCGCGGCGGACCACTTGCTTGCGTCTGTCGGTGGGGTGTCGGCCCATGGGCTCATTGATGGTGCCACCAGAGAGGACCCGACCCCAGACCAAGGCCACATAGCGCCTTTTGATCTCCCGGTCTTTCAGCAAGGCCACCAAACGGGTATGCGCTTGGTGGGTTCGAGCCACCATCAAACACCCTGTGGTGTCTTTGTCCAGCCGGTGCACCAAACCCGCCCGAGGCAAAGCTTCCAGCGCCGGGTCCAAATGCAACAAGGCATTGGCCAAGGTGCCATCCGGGTTGCCCGAGCCTGGGTGCACCACCAAATGGGCGGGCTTGTTGATCACAAACGCTGCCTCATCGGCATAGAGCACATCCAATTCAATGTCCTCGGCCTGCAATGTCTCGCTGTGCGGGCTCAAGGTGGCTTGGAGGGCAACGCAATCGCCCAAACTGACCGCTTGGCGGGGTTTGACCACGCGCTCATTGAGCGTGATGTCGCCTGATTTCACCCATTGGGCCAGGCGATTTCTTGAAAAATCGCTCCAAATACTCGCCAAAAGCTGATCGAGGCGCTGACCGGCCTGTTCTTCAGTGACTTGATGTTGACGCTCAAAAGTGGGCAATTTAACTCTCGTTTAGCATTCGCTTTGGCACCCTAGTTCCCACCACGGGCTCAAAGGGCTTATCATTGGCCATTATGCATACTATTTCACACAGACTCCCACTCTTTCGAGTGTTCATCATCGCCTTGATGGCTTTAATTCTGACAACCGCCTGCGGTCGTGAAGTCAAAGACGAGGACTTGAGTGCCGAGGCGCTTTATGCCGAAGCGCAAGCCGCCATGGACAGCCGCCGCTACGAGGTGGCCATCACCCTCTATCGTCGCTTGACCACGCTCTATCCTTTTGGGCGGCACGCCGAACAAGCACAACTGGATCTGGCCTATGTGCAATATCGAAGCAACCGCGGTGAGGATGCCATCACCACCCTCGATCGCTTCATCCGCACCTACCCCACCCACCCCAATGTCGACTATGCCTGGTATCTGAAAGGCCTGGTGCACTATGGTGATGCCTTGGGTTTCTTGCGCCGCCTGTTCCCCGATCAGATCATCGATCGAGACCAAACCAGTGCGCGTCTTGCATTCAACGACTTCCAAGAACTCACACAGCGCTACCCACAAAGCCGTTACGTGGCCGATGCCAGACAACGGATGGTGTATCTGCGCAATGTCCTAGCGCAATACGAAATCACCGTGGCGCAGTACTATTTCCGGCGCGGTGTCTATCTCGGCGCCATCAATCGGGCCAAGTATGTCTTGGAGACCTATCCAAACGCGCCAGCCAAACTCCAAGCGCTCGATATCATGGAACGGGCCTATACCGAACTGGGTTTGCCCGAACTCGCGGCCGATACCCGTCAAGTGCTGGAGCTCAACCTCGATGGTGCGTCTTTGCCCGAACCAGAAGCCAAGAGCTTTTTCCAAAAACTCTGGCCGTTTGACTGATTTCGAGTCTTTGTTCATGGGCACACACGTTTTCGCGACCAGGCTAGCTGGCTATCTGGATGTTTTTGAAGCCCAGCTGAAAAACCGCTTGGTGGCCACCCCGGGTACCGATACCCAGCTCAAAGAGGCCATGCACTACTCCGTTTTTAATGGCGGCAAGCGCTTGCGGCCCTTGCTGGTGTTTGCAGCGGCTGAAGCCATTGGCCTAGAAACCCAGAACGTTTTGGCGCCGGCGTGTGCTGTTGAACTCATCCATTGCTATTCGTTGGTCCACGATGACTTGCCGGCCATGGATGATGATGATTTAAGGCGGGGCCGACCAACCACCCACTTGGCCTTCGATGAAGCCACAGCCATTTTGGTGGGTGATGCTCTGCAGGCATTGGCTTATCAGTTATTGGCAGAAGATGCTTTGAGCCAGACCCACCCTGCTGGCGTCCTTCGAATGCTCCAGGAGCTCACCGATGCCTGTGGTGCCGATGGCATGGCTGGCGGGCAAGCTTGGGATCTGCAACTGGAAAAACAACAACCCGATCAGCGCACCTTAGAGCACATGTTTGCCATGAAAACAGGGGCGTTGATCCGAGCGTCGGTCTTGATGCCGTGTTTGTTGGTGGACGATCTCAGCGCCGAGGCGCTTCAAGCACTCAGAGACTTTGGCGATCATGTGGGCTTGGCCTTCCAAATTCGGGATGATTTGTTGGATGTGGAGGGCGAGGCGGAAGTCATTGGCAAGCCCATAGGGTCCGATGCCGCCAAACAAAAAGCCACCTGGCCTGGCTTGTTTGGTTTGGATGCCGCCAAACACCGCATTGTTGAGTTACACGATCAAGCCATGGCCTCATTGAACCTCGCCAAGCCCGAACTGAAAGGGGATACCGCCGGCCTTGAGTGGCTGGCCGACCAACTCACCCAGCGCGACCACTGATTTTTTTTGGTTTAAGGCGCTCTCTTGAGCCGATTTAGGATTGTGCGTATCGGGTGGGGTCAGCCACACCGGCTTCTTCAAAACCAATCTGCCTGAGTCGGCAAGAATCACACACCCCGCAGGCCTCGCCGGCATCGGTGGCCTGATAGCAAGAGACGGTGATGGAATAGTCCACCCCCAAAGACAGGCCATGCTGAATGATCTTGGCTTTGGTCATGTGCATCAAAGGCGCATCAATGCGGCAATGCTGGCCTTCAACACCGGCCTGGGTGGCGAGATTGGCCAGTACTTGAAAAGCTTCGATGAACGCTGGTCGGCAATCGGGGTAACCCGAATAATCGACCGCGTTGACACCAATGCCAATGCAGCCAGCACCCAGCACCTCCGCATGACCCAGCGCCAGCGCCAGCATCAACGTGTTGCGAGCGGGAACATAAGTGATGGGGATCCCCTCGCTGAGCTCGGTGGGCACATCCAAAGCATCATCGGTGAGCGCTGATCCCCCAATCGCGCGCAGATCGACAGCCACCACCCGATGACTCACCCCACCCAAGGCCTGACTGACCCGCTCAGCCGCCAACAATTCAGAGCGGTGGCGCTGGCCATAATCGACTGCCAAGGTGTGACACTCAAACCCTCTGGCAGTTAAATCCGCCAGCACCGTGGCTGAATCCAAACCACCCGATAACAACACCACTGCTTTTTTATTCATTGAAACACCGACACACCAAATAAGTGGGGATGGGCAATCAATAGCCCGCCATACAGAGCCAGGCCGATCACCACGACCAGACCATCAAACCACGGGCTTTTTTGGGTTGTTGCCGGCCGAACCCCTCGGATCCACGCCAACCCCATGGCCAAAGCCGAATAAAGCCCCAAGCCACCAAATAAGAGCAGTGAGGCCCAGTCACCGCGAACCAACAAGTGGGTGATCGCCCACAAGATCACCGCGATCAGCATCGGGTGGGCCGTGATTTTTTTGATGTTGCTGGGCACATAGGCCGCAACCAACAAAATGCTGGCCACCGGCATCAACACCGCGCCCAGCTCTTGGCCCCAAGCAGCGGGTGTCCAAATGGGATAAAACCGCGCCATCGAATAGCCCTGCGCCATCAAGGCCAAGCCCAGCAAAGCGCCCAAGGCCACAAAGGCCCTCAAGCCCCAACGCCCAAATCGATTTTCGAGCTTGACCCGCCCGGCCCGTAGGCCGATGGCAAAGTGCACCGCTGAGAACACGATCAAACCAAGAATGAGTAGAATCATAGTGTGTCCCATTGTAAACACCTCTATGGATTCTGAGAAGGACAGCGTGCGCGTGGACCAATGGCTGTGGGCTGCTCGGTTTTTCAAAACCCGCAGCATGGCCCAACAAGCGCTGCGTGGCGGCAAAGTCAATCTCAACAACCAACGGGTCAAACCCGCCAAAGAATTGCGGGTGGATGATCAGCTCATCATCACCAAAGGCGAGATGGTCTACACGGTCCATGTCTTGGGCTTATCGCACAAGCGTTTGAGCC
Source organism: Wenzhouxiangella sp. (assembly GCA_018400355.1). Taxonomy (GTDB): domain Bacteria; phylum Pseudomonadota; class Gammaproteobacteria; order Xanthomonadales; family Wenzhouxiangellaceae; genus Wenzhouxiangella. The sequence goes on along the minus strand of JAGYMV010000001.1, from coordinate 23,569 downwards.
CCGCTTTGGCTCAAGCCTTGTACCAAGAAACCGACGAAAGCCGCACCGAACGGGAGGCCAAGCTCGAGCAAAGGCGCTTAGAAAAACACCACGAGACCCGTCCAGCCAGCCGACCGGACAAACGCCAGCGCCGGCAGATCAAAGCGTTTAAAGAAGGGTGATCTAGTGTGTGCTCGAGGCGCCCAAATTTTTTCATGGCAGCAATTGTTTGATCACATGGCCATCGAGGGCCAACCACCCGCGGGTGGCCTGAAACGATTCAATGTGTCTCCCTCAACCCGTACAGGCGAAGACACGCGCTGGACCCGACTGCCCGCCGTGACTCTGAATGAATCTGGCCAAAGAGAAGTGCATGGCATGATCTGGCCTTTGATTCCTTTCTGGTGCCAAGGCGAACTGCCTAGGTTTTCGACCGCCAATTGCCGCAGCGAGCCCGATGAGGCATTCACGCAAACCCTCAAAAACAAACCCGCGTTTCGGGATGCTTGGGGGAAAAATAGGCGGTGCTTGATTCCGTTTTCATGGTTTTATGAGTGGGACCAGCGAAGCAAACCCAAAAAACCATGGATGATTTCTCTTAAAAATCATGAGATTATGGTGATGGCCGGTCTTTGGGATGTCACTGAGACGTCATCACAACAAACCCTCTTATCTTGTACGATTGTGACCACAGCCCCCAATCAGACGCTGACAGACATTGGCCACCACAGAGCACCGGTGGTGTTGAAACAAGCAGACTGGGATCGTTGGCTCAAAGGCTCACCAGAACAGGCCCAATCGTTGCTGCAGCCGCCGGCCAATGATTGGCTTGAGGCACGACCTGTATCCGTCAAAATCAACAACCCCCTGTTCAATGAAGACATACGAACAATCGACGACAATGAATTGATCAATGAAACATCACCAAGGAACATCACAAAGGACCACCCATGAATCATCTCAAAGCTCCATTTGTTTGTCTTCTGGTCATATTTTTGATTGGCCACAGCATGGCTTTTGCTCATGAGCGCAACACATTGGTCCCGCGTGGTCACTCCAAGTACATCCCAAGCCCCATCCCAGATCGGGTGATGCTGACACTGACCGCAACGCCTCACAATAGCCAAACGGTGAATTGGCGCACCAGTGATGGGGTCGAACGATCGATTGCTCAAATCACCAAAGCCCATGGCAGGCCTGGATTGCACCTCAGCGCACAGACCATTCAGGGCAACCATGAAGTCGTTCAAACCGAAAATGGGCAAGCCCGGTACCACCGAGCCACATTCGAGGCGTTAGAACCCAATACCTTGTATGCCTATCGCGTCATGGGTGATGACACTTGGAGTGAGTGGTTCCAATTCCAAACCGCACCCAAAGACAACACGCCTTTTCATTTCTTCTACTTTGGCGATGCACAAAACTCGGTTAGAAGTCACTTCTCACGCGTGATCCGCGAAGCCTTCATGCAAAACGACAGACCCGCCTTCATGCTCCACGCCGGTGACATGGTCAACCTCAGAGAGGGCAACCACGATGACGAGTGGGGTGAATGGTTTGATGCAGGGGCTTTTTTAAACGCCATGGTCCCATCGGCTGTGGTCGCCGGTAACCATGAGTTTGTGAATCGACCGCTGCGATTGAGACGTGCACTCAGCCCACAGTTCGCCCCACAATTTTCCACACCCAACAATGGCCCCGAGGGCTTTGAGGAGACGGCGTATCACCTGACCTATCAGAACACGTTGCTTGTGGTGCTCGATTCAATGAACGCTTTGTATGATGATGAGGCGGCCAAAATCCAAGCCGATTGGCTCGATGAGTTGCTCGATGAAAGCAACCATCGATGGGTTATTGTGAGCCACCACCACCCGATCCACTCGGTCTCAGTGGGTCGCGATAATCCAGTGTTGAGAGAATACTGGCAGCCCGTCTTCGAACACCATGGCGTTGATCTGGTGCTTCAAGGCCACGACCACAGCTATGGGCGAGGCCCAAGCGCCCCCTCGCCTGATGGCAACCGCGCCATCGAGAATGGCCCCATGTATGTGGTCTCTGTTGCGGGCCCCAAAATGTATATGATCGCAGATGAAAATAACCCCAACATGCAACGCATGGCCGAAGGGCTTCAGTTGTATCAGACCATTGAGGTGTCTGAAGACCGCATCCACTTTCAAGCATGGACAGCCGCTGGCGAACTCTACGATGCCTTTGAGATTGAACAAGGCAGCAACGGGGAAAAAACCATCAATGACTTGATCCCGATGGATCGGCCCATCCACCGCTGCGCCAATCCGAACAAACCCGAGGCCGACCGCTGTTGGGACGGCAAGGAGTTGATATCATTGCCAGGCAATTGAATACTCAGGAGCTGACATGATTGATTTGTATTATTGGCCCACCCCGAATGGCCACAAAATCACGATTTTCCTTGAGGAAGCTGGGCTTGAGTACAAAATCCACCCCATCCACATTGGACAAGGCGATCAATTTAAGCCTGAGTTTTTGAAAATCTCTCCAAACAACAAAATGCCTGCGATTGTGGACCACGCACCCGCTGACGGAGGCGACCCAATCGCTGTGTTTGAATCGGGTGCCATCCTTGAGTATTTAGCAGACAAAACAGCCCAATTCCTGCCCCAAGACGATGTTCGGGCAAGGGCTGATGTGTTGCAATGGCTCCATTGGCAAATGGGTGGTTTGGGGCCGATGCTTGGCCAGAACCACCACTTCAACCGCTACGCGCCTGAAAAAATTCCCTACGCGATCGAGCGCTATGTCAAAGAAACCACGCGACTCTATAACGTCTTAAATCGGCAGTTAGAGGGCAAGGCATTTATTTGTGGGGATTACAGCATTGCAGACATGGCCTGCTATCCATGGATTGTGCCGCATGCCATCCAAGGGCAAGACCTCAACGATTTCCCTGCCCTAAAGACCTGGTTTGAGTCTGTCAGTCAAAGATCAGCGGTGCAAAGCGCTTATCGGCAGGCTGAGAACTACAAAATGCCCCAAGAAATGACCGATGCCATTCGAAAAAATTTATTTGGCCAAACAGATACCTGTCCTGCCAAGGATTGACCAAAAAGTAGGGGCGCCGAAGCGCCCCAACCCTGTCTTAGACCATTGGGTCTGTTTTTAGAACCGAACTTCCATACCCACTTCAACGGTGCGACCAAATTCATCGTACTGATTGGGATACGCTTCGTCACCCAAGTAGGCATAAAACGGCTCGTCTGTGATATTCGAGACATTGAAGACACCCATCACATTTTCTGTGAACTGGTATTTCGATGTGAAATCCAAGCGCGTCTCTGAACTCACATAACGGTCCTGTGTTGGATCATCAGGCTCTTCGACTTCATCAAAGTATGTGCCACGGTGGTTCAGCGCCAAACGCAGGGACAGCCCGCCATTGTCATAACCCAAGGCGATGTTAAAGATATCGTCTGACTGCCCAGGAAGCGGAATATCACTGTCACGGAAAGGCACTTCAGCACTGGAATCCACCCAAGTGTAGTTGGCCGTTAACAACAGGCCACTCCAGTGCCCTGGCAAGAAAGTAAATTCCTGCACATAACTCAGCTCAAAGCCATAGACCTCAGCATCATCGCCATTGATCACAGCCTCAACTTCATCGAAGGTCTCAAACGGTGACTCACCGGCGATGTTGGTCGTCAAAAAGAAATCTTCAATGTCTTTGTAGAAGAACCCAAACGATGCCGCACCCAAAGCCTCACTGGCGAAGTAGCTAAACTCCGCGTCGAAGTTGTTCACGTAGAATGGATTCAAGTCAGGGTTACCCACCTCAGCCACCACTTCTCCACCCTCGATCTCAACGACTTGGCGAGCACCGGCAGCCTCAAAGTTGGGGCGGCCCATTGAACGGGTATAAGCTGCGCGGAACTGCCAATTGTCATTGATGGCGTAGAGTGCTTGGAAGTTGGGGAAGATATCCGTGTAATCGTTGTCACCAGAGAAAGGTTCAATGGTTGGGATGCCATCGTTGACATCTTCATTGACGATTGCTCTGAAGCCTTTTTGTTCGATCTCTGTCTGCTCGATTCGCACACCGCCCAACAGGTCCCAGTTACCAATCGACGACTCCGCCATAAAATAGGCGGCATAGACATTCTCATCCAGTGAGTAGTCTTCGCCCTCGCTGTCGAGCAAAAAGTCGGTTGGATCGATGTCCCAATTGGCTTGATTGGCCAAATAGAAGTCTCTCAAAACTGACGTGCTGATGTAGGGCCCAAATCGACCCAATGGATAATCGCGTTCTCCGGGGCCCACCAAGTCAGCTAGGGTGTAATCGGCATCAAAGTCAACAAAGTTCAGATTATTGGCGTCATTGAATTTCTCACGCAAACGGGCTTTGGCACCAAATTGGATGCGGCCTGGATTGCTGCCCCACTGCACATAGCGTTGTGAATTAATCTCAAACGACCATTCTTCTTCTTGGGTTTTATCACTTTCCAACTCAACCACATCGAGCTCATAGGCATCCAATGCTTCCAATGCGCCATTGTTTAGACCGAACAGATTGGGGGCCTCACGGCCACCTGGGCCGCTGAAGTTATAGCCAATATCTAGGTCCCCTGCGATCAGTGCCGTACCCAGAGAGAATGGCTCAGACGTGGATGCCTCTGCATAACCCACCTGAAAATCGGTCTCCCAGTCACCTTGGAATACCCGACCACCTGTGCTGATCGCCAAAATTTCGCGGGTGGCCGTGGTCTCTTTGCCTCGGCGCTCAACTTCGCCACCTGAGAAAATGCCACCACCTTCATTGAGCTCAATCACATCACCATCTTCGAAGATGTACTCATGCTCCAGCTCGATTTCGTTATCAGCAAACTCGCTGTACAAGCTACGCAGATACAGCTCCGTTTGTGCGTTCGGGCGGTAGTCGAAGTTCAGCACACCACCGGTCCGCTCGCGACTCAATTGATAATCGCGTTGCTCAGCAGCTTCTGGGGCACGGACCACGCCGCCACCTGGTGCATCCACTTCAGGCCAAATGCCCGCCTCCACGTTATCAACCGCAAATTTGCGGTCGAAGTAGTTCAAAGACCCAGAGACTGCTAAGTTATCGACACCACCGCCAACGCTAAACAAACGCGTGCCGGTCAGATTGACGCGAGGGCTTGTTTTTTCCAAGGTCTCGTTGTAACTGCCTTGTGCGTTGATTTTGACAGAATCGCCCAAATCAAAGGCACTCAAGGTGGTGACTTCGATGTTGCCACCCACCCCATCGGCATCTTGGTCAGGCATGAGTGACTTCGTGATTTCCACACTCTCCACCAAATCTGATGAGACCACGTCCAAATTCACCGCGCGGCTGTCGTCTTCAGGCCCAGGCACACGCAAGCCATTGAATGTGGTGGTATTGAAGTTGGCGTTGGCGCCACGAATCACCACGAAACGCCCCTCCCCCTGATCGCGCTCAAGCGACAAGCCCGATACACGCTGCAACGCCTCAGCCACGTTGCTGTCAGGGAATTGGCCGATGGCGTCTGCTGACAGCACATTGATGTTGTTGATGGCCGAGCGCTCACGAGACAAAGAAGCGCTTTGGATCGCGGCTTGCCCAACCACAACCATCCGGTCCATTCCATCGGCTGCCTCGACGCGGATCACCAACTCGGTGGTTTGCCCAGCCAAGACTTCAGCCGAAGCCTGAGAGCCCGACATACCCACGTACTCGATCTCGAGCTCATAAGTGCCTGGCTCAACTTGAGAAAAACGGAATTGACCATCACGATCGGTCGAGGTCCGACGCTCTGTGCCCACCAGGCGCACACTGGCACCTTGCAAGCGGACGGTCTCATCAACCACCACCTCACCAGTGATGGAACCGGTGCTGGGCGATTGAGCGTGAACAGAGAAAACGGCAACGCAAGCCAACAAAAGACCTGCGAGTAATTTGGACTGATTGGAAAACATTTGACTCACCTAGGGTTAATTTAAAGCGTCCCCATGGTGAGTCTGCGATGTAACACCGAGGTCACATTTTAGTGACGTTTTTTTTACATCTTATTCAAGGACCGATTCGACGATGGCTGCCCATGGAACGACCTTGAAGTTTTGATGCTGAGCAGGTTCCACATTTCGGCCGTCTTGCACCACGATCATGCCTTGAGCAAACTTGGGCCCGAGATTGTGGCTGACCACTTCCAGGCCATCGGTCTCGCTGACCCCATCGATGCCGGTCTCCGGATCTGCGACGATCTCAAAGAAACCATGAAATACATGAGGCGGCTGCCGATCATAAAGCGCAAACCGATTGGCTCCTTGGACAGAAGCAACGAGGTATCCTTGTTCATCACCATCCAGATACAAAGCCAAACCCTCGATATCGGCGGTCAACCGACCGTCTGGTGAGACGGAATCGACCAAATAGCGATGATCCGGCGATGCGAATGCATCTGGTCGAGCATCGTAGGCCCAAATCCCGCGTGTTTCCTCGCCAATGAACAGTCGGTGGTAGGGATCATCGACCACACAGCCCTCTGTGATTGAGCCAACCTCAAAAGAACGAACCAATTTGGTAGTGATTCGTTGGTCATCGGTGGCGATTAAGCGATGTTGCTCCACCTCGCCCGCTTTCGAGTTAGCGAGCGCATAGAACGCATCGTCTTCTGTGCTGTGATAAAGGCACAAGCCATAAGGCTCGTTCATGAGCAAGCGCTCATCACCTGTGCCCAGCTCTGTTAACTGGCCATTGGCTCGGTCAATGCCCCAAATACTCAAGCGCCCATGACTTCGATTGGTGGCCACCGCAATATCAACCACCGAACCATCACTCAGCCCGAAACCATAGCGCACATCCACATTATTGACCTTACCTGCGGGCAAGAACTGCCGAACCTCACCGGTGAGGTCATAGACATACAAACCCGCTTGCTTGTCTGTCCCCAAAATCAGGCTCTGCGTCGCATCTTGAGGGTGCAACCAAAACGCTGGATCATCCGCGGCATCACCGGCTGAGGACACCGGCTGGGTTTCCACCACAGCGCGAACTTTAGGGACCTTGGCCGGTTCGGAAGCAGGGCTTGGTCTCACATCAGGCAACGCTGTAGAGAACAAACGGCCTCCACCGTCGCGCTCACCACCCTCAACCCCCAACACCATCCAATGGCCATCAGTGCTCAAGCCCTCAGCACCCATCGCCTCTGTGGGAACGGACTGACTGGTGAGTATGTCACCATCACTCGTGTCGAGAAAATAGACGTTCCCCTCCCCCAACACGGTCAGCATTCCGCTTGCGCCCACAGACACCTTGATGGCTTCATCCAGCCGACCAAAGGGCGCCACGAAAGCCACTGGCTCGCGAATTCGTTCCGCTTCTGCACCCATGCCGAGGCGCCATACACCCACCCCAGGTTCTGAGACATATAGCCATTCGCCAGCAGCTCCAGGGCTACAACTGGTGATTTCTCCACCGATGTCCAGCGTTCGGATGAGCCGAAGCGCCTGCCTTGCTGAACCATCAACGATTCGGTAGTGATAAATTGTGCCCCGCTCTGTTGCGGCAAACACAAAACGCTGATCTTGTTCGGGGTCATAGGCCAAACACGCCACCACTGGCGCAAAATCAACAGGCCACAGGCTGCTTTCCCCCATCCAAGGTGAGAGCGCACCGGTGGCTTGATCAACAGACCAAAGATGGATACCTGCCTGTTCTTCAGGCGCCACCACCAAAACTTGATCGGCGACTGGAATGGCATCCACGCGTTCAATCAAATGCCCCTCAAGGGTGGATACCGGCTGGCCTGCTGAATCAAGAACCGCGATACCGCCACCGTCCAAAGCCACGATCCGCCACGGTTCAGCGGCTTGCGCGGGCGCTAAGGCCACATCCTTTAAGTAGCCCGCCTCAACAGAATCGACTTGTGCATCCCACCCATGTGCTGGTGCAACACAGACCATGAACATGACAAAAATATTAATAACAGCAGATCGCATAAACAATTTCAGCATCCTTATAATCGTGGTGTGACAATGCGTTGCACAAAATTAGAATTGTGCAGAATGAGAGTTAAATGACTCTTCTACTTTAAAACAAAGGAGCTATGTGATGTTGGGTGAACTTAAAAATCGATTGGGACCAATGGCCTTGCTTTTGGGGGCAATGGCCATGATGAGCACCCACTCCTATGGCACCGAACCCGTGATCACGTTCGCCGTCATTGGTGACGCCGAACCCAAGCCAAAAGCAGAATTTCCGGGTGTCTCAGCTGCGGTGGAAACCCTCAATGCGATTGCACAAACCAGAGACATCGAGTTTGTTTTCGGTGTGGGCGACTTGCCCCACAAAGCCACCGACATCCAGTATGAAAATTTGACTGCCGTATTGAAAAATCTGTCGTTACCCTTTTATCCAATCATGGGTAACGAGGAGTTCAATGGCTCTAAAGAAAAGTTCCTACGCTACGCGCAACATTGGGGTCACAACGCACAGCCCATTGACGCGATTCGCTACACCATTGACCATCCTGTCGCGACTTTTGTCTCTGCCTCTCCTGATTTAGATGGCCGAGAGTTCACAGATGAAGGCGTTGGATGGATCAAAGAGCAATTTGAGGCCAGGCCCAATCAGCCCAAATTCTTATTTGTGCATGGCGCACAAGTCGGCATCTTTCCAGAAGGTGGTGACAAGGGCACGGCACATCCCGAGTTCCCAACCTTAGCAGAGGATGATGGCCTGGCTTTGATTTTTTCTGGAGACCTGCATATGGACATTCACCGCGTGGATGGCGTGGTCCAAGACCGAGGCGTCCACCATGTCCACATCCCCGCCCTCGAACGAACCAAAATCCCAGATGAATCGTTTCACCATCCATACTTTAGATTGGTCACGCTCTACAGCGATGGGCTGGGTGTCATCGAGACAATCGATGCCATCACGGGGCAAACCCTGCCTCGTTTCACCCAGCGCTTTGACTACTGAGCCCTCCCCTAACCCTGGTCTGTCTCTCGGCAGGCTGGGGCTCTTCAAGCCAAGTTGAGACCTTCGGGTGCGCCCACATAGCCGGCGCACCCAGCTGGCTTGGCCCTTGCTATCGTGGTAAAAGTATCCAGTATCGACGGGTCAGAAAGCGAGGGATGAACCATGGATGCTTGGCTGGAAACAAATCGCTGGTTTCATATTGTGATTGGCTATCTTGGCTTGATGGCTTTTTGGATACCCATTGTCACCAGCAAAGGTGGCTGGCTTCATAAAAAAGCAGGCAGCCTTTTTCGTTACAGCGGCTGGATTGTTGTGTTGTCTGCGCTCTTGGCTGTGATGCTTTATTTGCTTCGCCTCATTGCTCAAGGCGAAGGACCCGGGGCCAGTCCTGAGAGCTGGTCATTTTTGTTGTTCTTGGGCTATCTGGCCATCATCACAGGCCTTGCTTTGTCCCATGGCATGGCGGTGCTCAAACACAAGCGCGACCTCAGCCAACTTGAAAGCCCCTATCGAATCAGTCTGGCATGGGTCGGCATTCTCAGCAGCTTGTTCTTGGTGGTATGGGCTTTGTACTGGCGACCAGACAACATGGTTGTCTTGTTGGCTTTGTCACCCATTGGTTTGTTGACTGGCATGGGCATGTTGAAGTTATTTAAAGAAACACCAGCCGATCCCAAAACCTGGCTCTATGAACACCTCGGTGCCATGCTCGGTGCGGGCATTGCTTTTCACACCGCCTTTGCCGTATTTGGCGCCAACCAAATGTTTAATTATTCCTTACAGGGATTTTGGCAGGTGGTGCCATGGATTGCACCCGCCGCGATTGGGATTCCAGCCACGCAATTGTGGGTCAGACACTACAAAAAGGGTGGCCAGATCAGGGCCAAGGGATGATGCGATCAACTTCCGGGCGGGCATTGGATTATCGTTCGCCCCTTTGCTTAAGTCATCACCTTAAGTCATCACTTAGAGTCAAGAACGGAAAGCGCCTCCGCAATATCGCATAAGAACAGCTGCTCATCGCCCTCAGTCAGGCCAGTGCAGAGACATAGAAAAAGGAGGCATTGTTAACACCGAATCGATCTCAATGCGGTTTGGTGTCAAATTTTTTGTTTCATCCAAAGAGCCTGCCTGGGATCACACTTGCTGTGCGATCCCAGGCCAATGCTTCTCGCTTCAATTCTTCCAAACCACAAGCAGCAAAAATGTGGCAGAGCCCTACTTAATACACAAACATGACAGCGTGTTAAGTGAGGCCCAACCCAGCCTTAGAACTGCCCGCGAAGACCCACGCTGAAGCTCACGCCATATTCCTCAAGCTGCAACACGTTCCCAGCCTGACCCTGGTATAACTGCAACGGCTCGTTGGTAATGTTAATGATTTCTGCCAACCCCACCAAGCTCTCGCTGAACCGCCATGAAGCAGTTAAATCGAGCTGAGCATGATCGTCTACATAAATATCGAAATTGGTGTCATCTCCAATCTCATCCAAGTATTTACCCCGTTGCGACCAAGCCAAGCGGGTTGACAATGGGCCACGCTCAAAACCGAGATAGATGTTTGCTTCAGATTCAGCAGACTCGGGTAATGGGAACGACTCATCAGCGCGCTCTGCTACTTGGAAGTCGTTGTCCATCAAGGTTAAGTTTGCACCGAACAAGAAGCCATCCAACGAGTCGCCCCAAACACTGAGGTCATGTTGGAAGTTAAGCTCAATGCCTTTGCTTTCGCCACTGGTCCCGTTAATTGGGCGCTCAACCTCAAACCCCGGATAAAGTGGGTCGTTGTCAGTGACAAAATCGACAACAAAATCTTCAATGTCCTTGTAAAACAGCCCAACAGAAACAATACCTGCTTTCGGCAAATACCAGTCAAACATGAAATCCAGATTAGAGGAGGTGATTGGGTTGAGCTTGGGGTTACCAGTTTCAACTTCCAGGTCCTCACGCAAAATGATTGTGCCAGGGGACAGATCGCCAAAACTTGGCCGCGCCAAAGTGTTGGTCCACGCCGCCCGCAATACGATGTTCTCGAATCCGTTGTAGCGTGCAATAAGTGCTGGCAAAAGCTCAAAATGACTGTTTGAGGCATTGATCGGAGTAATGCCCGAAACCTCATCATCTTCGTTAAAATCAATCTGGTTACCACGCGTGCTGAAGTCAGTGTCCTCCATCCGGACCCCCGCAATGATTCTCCAGTCATTGAAATCAAAGGTGCCCATCAAATAGGCCGCCAATACATCCTCAGAAGAGCGGAAGTCGCCCGAGGCAGACAACAAGATATTTTCTCCAATATCTTTGGAACGCTCAGCAAAATCAGCTCGATTGGCTGCGAAGTAATTGCGGAACTCAGCAGAGCTGATGCCATCACCTAAACTTCCGAATGGGAAAGGAAATGGCGCGGTGCTGAACTGAGATAGGCTCAGGTCTGGAACCGAGCGCAACTCGATCTCATTAACGTCCACATCTTTGTCTTTATACCGCGCGTCAGCACCAAATTTGAGCAAGAAGCGATTGCCGCTGTTGAACTGGAATGCACGCTCAAAATTGAGACTGAAATTCAGGTCTTCCTCATCGACGAATTTTGACTCCATCACCACTCGATCCAACAAGGAGCCTTCGTTGCGCAAAATATCATCTGCACTCGCGCCGTTGCGCGTCACATCAAACACCGGGATACCAGATCCAAAAACGACATCTGCATCGACATTATCACCATCAAACTCAAATCGACCCTCCATTTCATCTGGAGAGTTCTCACTGGCCTCGGAATAGCCTGCGCGATAGTCTATGGCCCAGTTCTCGAGCCGGTGCTCTGCGCCAAGCGCCAGTGCAAAGGTCTCTTGCTCTTTTGTCCGAAAACGAATCCGTCGGCGGATACCATCGTTGGCTATATCTGTGAAGCGGGCGGTGGCACCATCCACCGACGCCAAGTCACCATCTTCCCAAATGTTAATTGAGCGTTGGCGGGTTTCAGCGTCATTGAACTGGCTATAAAGCGCATTAAAAAAGTACCGACTCCGGAAAGAAGGCCGAAAGTCTAGATTCAGATGGGCCCCAAGCCGATCGCGTTTGATGAAGTACTTGCGCTGCTGAGTTTCAATGGGCACAAAGCTTTCATTGCCTGTCGCCACATTGTCTAGAAAATCATATTCAGTCTCAATATTGTCGGATTGAAAGTCCCGTTCGAGGTAGTTAATGCCCGCCGAGATACCAACATTGCTCTCTCCACCAAAGGCGTCCAGGACATTGCTGTACGCGAGCTCGCCACGTGCACCATTTTCATCACCCAAATCGGCTCGTAGCCCCTCAATACGATATTTGAGAACTTGGCCATCCGAATCGAAAGCTGAAGGGGATACAACATTAATTGATCCACCAATTGCGTCGCCGGGCATGTCTGGTGTCGGTACTTTGATGACTTCCAAACGCTCAATTGAACCGGTCGGAACGAGGTCCAGTGGCAACTCACGGTTGCCATCCTCAGGCGTCCCGATACGCATACCATTCAAACTGACATTATTCAGATTGGCATTCAAACCACGAATACTGACGAATCGGCCCTCGCCCTGGTCACGACTGATCGATATGCCAGGCACACGCTGTAGCGCTTCAGCCACATTCTGATCAACAAAATTACCAATGTCATCTGATGAGACAACATTGATGATGGCATCCGAATTTCTATACTGATTGAGCGCGCTGGCATTGGCTTGTGCTTGGCTCCGCACCAAAATACGATCCAAGTCTGAGGTCAGCACGATGTCAAGCCGGGCACTGGTATCGGCAGAGACCGTGACGGACTCAGTTTGAGATTCGGTACCCAAATAATCAAAATTGACCTCCAAAACGCCGACTGAAATGCCGTCAAGAAGGTAACGTCCAGCTTGGTCTGTCACCACAGACGGGCCGTCTGGCTGAATGCTCACTCGAACCCCTTGAACGCCGCCGCCGTTGGCATCGGTCACGCGACCTTGCACCGCACCAGACGTCTGAGCGGTTGCATGGAAAGAAAACAGGAGGAAGAAAATTGATATAAAACCGATGATTGATTTTTTCATGGTGCGGCGCTCCCTTGATATTTACCGAGGACCGTACCCGCTAAATGTTACGAAAATATAAATTTCAAATGAAGGCTATATTACATACTGGCCAGGCCCTGCTGTGAGTGGGCCTAGGTTCGTTTAAGGAGGCAGTGCAAGACCCCTTCTTCGCGAGTCATTTATCCTATTTAAGAGACAAACCACTGGGCGGTGGAAAAGGTGTAAACCATGTGACCGGAATAGACCCGGTCAAAAGTGGCGCGCCCGACAGGATTCGAACCTGTGACCTTTGCCTTCGGAGGGCAACACTCTATCCAGCTGAGCTACGGGCGCTTGGAGCAAAATTATAACGCACAACAGGCCACCTGCGCCCGCTGACCCTCAGGCCAATCAGTCGTTCTGCGGTAAACTTCTATTCCATGGACATCCTTCAAGCCATTTTGCTGGCCCTGGTGCAGGGCATCACCGAGTTCTTACCCGTCTCGAGCCAAGCGCATCTGGTGATTTATTCCCTCATCACGGGCCAAGACTACCAAGGCATCGACTTCGATGTCATTTTGCACTTTGGCTCATTGTTTGCTGTGGTTGCCTATTTCAGACAAGAGATCTTCACCATGGCCCGTGATTGGCTGGCCTCTGTGACAGGCCAGGAACATAGCCAAGACGCCAAACTGGCTTGGCTGATCATTTTGGGCACTCTGCCCGCTGGCGTGCTGGGCTTATTATTCAAAGACTTCGCTGAGGTGGCGTTAAGAAGCCCAGTGGTCATGGCCTCGGCGTTGATCGGATTTGGGCTGGTACTGGGCTTAGCCGACTGGCGCTATCGAGGTGAGCGCAATGAGTACGACTTAGGAATTCGTGATGTCTTGATCATTGGCTTTGCTCAAGCACTGGCGCTGATCCCTGGTACATCACGCTCGGGCATCACCATCACCGCTGGGCTTTTTTTGGGGATGAGCCGAGAAGCCACCACGCGCTTTTCGTTTCTTTTATCCATCCCCATCATTGCAGCCGCCGGGCTGTTGAGTTCAATCGATGTACTGAGATCACAGACGCCGTTGGATCCCGTTTTATTCTTGGTCGGCTTTGTTGTCTCTGCAATCGCTACCTATCTCAGCATCCACTACTTTTTGGCCTTTATCCGACGCATTGGCATGCAACCTTTTGTCGCCTACCGGATCATCTTAGGCCTTGTGTTGCTGGCACTCTATCTCTGACCCACCAGCCAGTCCAATCAATCAAGCAAATGATCAAGCGCGTGACATGAACTCACCGGTCTCTGTGTTGACCTTGATGGCTTCTCCATTGGTGATGTAGTCGGGCACCATCACATCCAAACCCGTTTCTAATTTGGCCGGCTTAGCCGAACGAGAGGCCGTGGCGCCTTTCATCACAGGCGCCGTCTCTTCGACTGTTAAAGTCACCGACTGGGGCAATTGAATGGAGACGGGTTGGTCTGAAATGATCAAGACATAAATTTCGGCCTGGCCTTCGAGAAGGTAATGAGCCGCTTCCCCAACCGCTTGGTCTGAGAGCACATATTGGGTGTAGTCTTCTTGGTCCATAAAAACCCAATCATCGCCATCACGATAAGAATACTCACACACACGGCGCACGAGATCTGCTTCTTTCAAAACATCATCGCCTTTAAAAGTCAGCTCGCGGCGGTCATTTGAGGGAATGGCACTCAACTTAAAACGGTAGAGCGTGCCGCCACCACGGGCTGTGGGGGCAGACCGCTCAATTTGACGAACCAAGTACACCACACCATCGTGCTCGATGACTTGACCTTTTTTCACTTCAGGCGCCTTAGGCATTTGACGTGCCCTCCAAATCGACAATCTGTAGAGTATAAGATCTGCACTGGGGTCCGAGGTACTTATCGGCTATAAAGCACACACCCTCCTGATCAAAATTGAGCCTTCAGGTGGTGGCTAAAATCTCGTCAAATCGGCCATCTCTTGCAAATGCCTCACGCGAGATCGAGGTGAGGCATGCAACATTGGGTTGATCATGCAACATGAGCGGATTACCGTCATTTGTATCTGCCTCCATTGTGTGGTTCCATATTTGCCATGGACCAAGCCTAATTAAAACAAATAAAAGGACGCCAATGACCTCTGATGCCATCTCTAGTGCTTGGCCTGGATTCAGCCACTATCAAACAGCGCTGGGTGATGAGCGGGCGCATTGCTTTCCAGCCCAAGGCGCCAACCGACACCAAATCGTCATCATTGGTGGTGGACTGGCCGGACTCAGCACCGCTTGGAGCTTGGTTGAAAGAGGTGTGGAGGACATTGCCATTTGTGAAGCTGGCCAGCCCGGTGATGGCGCATCCGGCCGCAATGGCGGGTTTGTGTTCGCCGGCTATTCGCTCCCCAATCAAAAATTATTCGAGCAAGCCGGACCAGAAGCGGCCAGAGAGCTCCACCGTTGGACCCGCGAGGCGGTGTCTTTGGTGCGTCACCGAATCGACCACCTGGCCATCGATTGCCAGCCCAATGATGCGGGCGTTTTGCTCGCCGATTGGTTTCATGACGATGCAGCTCTCAAGGCCTTTGCCGACACCATGTCAGAGCAATTGGGCTTCTCCCTTGATTGGGTGGGGGCTGAAAAATGCGCTCAATATATTCACTCTGAGCGCTATGGCAGCGCGCTGCATGAACCCGGCAGCTTTCATTTCAATCCATTGAGGTATGTCAACGGCCTGGTCAAAGCGTTGCAAGGTCATGGGGTCACGATCTACGGCAACTGCCCCGTCACCAAACTCGAGACCAACCCAAAATCACAGGGAGGGTCTTGGTCACTGGACACCGGTGATGCGAAAATTATCGCTGACCAAGTCATCCTCACCACCGGTGGCTATGACACCCGTTTGTGGCCCAAATTGGGCCGATCGATTCAACCCATTGCCACCTATGTGGCCACCACACCCCCCTTGGGCGAGCAGATGGGACACCTCATCCCACGAGGGCACGCGATTTATGACACACGCTTTGCCTTTGACTATTACCGGCCCCTGCCCGATACCCGACTTCTCTGGGGCGGGCGGATCTCAATCAAAGCACGCTCGCCCGAGGCGATTCGTGCGGTGTTGAAAAAAGACCTGATCAAAGTCTTTCCCGATTTGGCCGATGTGGAATTTGATCACGCTTGGGGTGGCTGGATGGGTTACACACGCCATCAAATGCCCCTGATTGGTCAAGACAGCTCGGGTTTGTGGCACGCCACAGGTTTTGGTGGACATGGCATGGCGCCCACCACGATGGCGGGAGAGGTCATTGCCGAAGCGCTCACCGGCACGCCGGAACGCTTGGCATTGTTTAAACAATGGCAACCGGTTTGGGCGGGTGGCCCGGTGGGTCGGGCTTGGGCGCAAGGGACCTACTGGGCGCTCAATCTGAAAGATTATCTGAGAGATCGATCGGCTTTGAGCCGAGCCCGTCGTGCCTGAGATATAATTGGGGCTTCAATCATGGATGTGAGGATTCATAGACGTGTCTGCAGAGTCGGATAAAGCGTTTATCAAACAGTTTGGGATGGTGTTGGCAGGCCTTGGGGTCTTCACCATCATCATCATGGCGTTGGCGTGGGTATTGCATGGCCAATTAGAGCCGCAATACAACCCAGCCAGAACCCAGGCCAAGCTCGATCGCCTAGCACCAGTGGCCGGTGTGTATGCTGGAGAAACTGGCCGCGCTGCAGCGTTGGCTGCGGCCGAAGCCGCGGCACCCGCGGCACCCGCTTTGGCCTTTGACGGCTCGCTCGATGGGGCAATGATTTATGAAAACGCTTGCTCGACCTGTCACGCCAACGGCGTGGCTGGCGCACCAGAAATGGTGGCGAGCGCTTGGAGTGGCCGGCTCGACAAAGGCACAGAGATGCTGATCAGCAATGCGATCAACGGCATCGGTGCCATGCCCGCTCGCGGGGGACGCGCTGATTTGAGCGATGAGCAAGTGGCGGCCTCGGTCACCTACATGTTGGACATGATCAACCCTTAATCATGTCTGCCAAAGACCCCGTGGTGTTTCCGACAGAGGCTGGTGCCTTCCAGCTCACGGGGCCCGCTGGCCTGATTGAATGCTTGGCTGATCTGCCCGAGCCTGATCTGGCCAGACCCGGATGCGCTGTGCTGTGTCATCCCCACCCAGAGCATGGCGGCACCATGCGCAACAAAGTGGTCACCATTTTGGAACGCGCTTGCCGAGAGATGGGGCTTGCGACCGTGCGCTTTAATTTTCGAGGCGTCGGCGAGAGTGAGGGCAGCTATGACGAAGGCGTGGGCGAAGCCGACGATCTCCGTGCCGTCATCGGCTGGGTTCAAGCGACACGCCCCACCGATGCTTTGTGGCTGGGTGGCTTCTCGTTTGGTGCCTACATTTCGCTGAAAGTCGCGCCAGAGTTCCCAATTCAGCAGCTTTTAAGCATTGCACCACCAGCTGATCGCTACGACATGGCCACACTAACGCCACCCAATTGCCCATGGCTGGTGGTCCAAGGCGACGAAGACGAGGTGGTTTCTGCTGAAAGCGTGAAACAGTGGGCCGAGGCCTGTTCGCCAGCACCCGAATTGGTGATGATGGAGGGCGCGGGACACTTTTTTCATCGGCGATTGATGGACCTTAGGGGTCTGATCAAAAATCACGTCCAAGGCAACTTGCCCTAGCCACAATGCCAGGACCACTGGCCCTCTATGAGCAGCGCATGGCCGATGGCGGACTCGTCAAAGACCCGGCACAAACACACGCCATCCACGCGCTAGAAAAAAACTTCCAAGCACTCAAAAAACGAAAAAACAAACGCTGGTGGTGGTCGTCTGTCCCCGACCTACCCAAAGGCCTTTATCTGGTTGGGCCCGTTGGTCGTGGCAAAACCCTATTGATGGATCTGTTTGTTGAAGCCCTCGAGGCAGAACACATCCCCACCATCCGACGGCATTTCCATGCATTCATGGCCGATATCTCAGACCAACTGCGTGCCCTCAAAGGTCAAGCCAACCCACTCGAGCGGATTGCCACCCAAATCGCTGCATCCCATCGGGTGCTGTGCTTTGATGAGTTTCATGTCGAAGACATCGGGGATGCCATGCTCTTGGGCGAGCTTTTGCGTGCTTTGTTTGCAAAAGACGTGATGCTGGTGGCCACATCCAACACCCCACCCGATGAACTCTACGCCGATGGCTTGCAGCGGGCGCGATTTTTACCCGCCATCGAGCAGATCAAAGCGCACACCCAATTGATCGAGCTCAATGGACAAGCCGACCATCGTTTGCGGGCGCTGACCAAAGCACCCACCTACTTTTTCCCGCTGGATGAAACGACGAACGCGCGCATGCAAGAGCGCTTTGCCACGCTTTCTGGCACCACTGCAAGCACCGGTGTGCTCACGGTTAAAGGCCGTGACATGAAAGCCAAAGGCCTATCGCAATCGGTGGTGTGGTTTGACTTTGATGAGATCTGTCGGACAACGCGTTCGAGTCTCGACTACATCGAACTGGTCAACCGCTTTGAGACGCTGATGATCAGCGAGGTGCCGATCATGATGGTCGATGACAATGACGCGGCCAAGCGCTTCATTCACCTGGTCGATGAGGCCTATGACCAGCGCCGCAAGCTGATCGTCTCAGCGGCCACGCGACCCGAAGCGCTCTACCAAGGCACGCGATTGAGCCAGAGTTTTGAGCGAACCGCCTCTCGCTTGATTGAAATGCAGTCAGAAGAGTATTTAACGACCGGCTGAGCCAGGCTCACCGATCGATGCAATCAGGCTGTCAATGACGTGCCTGACGTACTCATCAAACCGCGGGTCCCCGGATTCGGGCACCAAATGGTGCGACTGCAGATGCAAATACCCAACATAAGCCGAATAGAGGAGCATGGCCCGCTGATTGGCGGCGCTTTCCTCGAAGCCGAGCTCGGCGATGGCATGGGCCAAAAAGGCAATGCGTCGGTTGGTCACGCGTTGCAACACGGGCCGAATCACCTCATGTTCTCTCGCGGCACACATGGCCAGGTGGATTTGGTGGGTGAGGGTCTGCTGCGTGGTCCGCCAAATGAAGTTTTCCAAACGCGCCAGCGGCTGGTCCTTCATTTTCAGCGACTTTTCGAGGTTGGCCTGGTCTTGTTGCTCCCAACGCAGCAAAGCTGCTTCTAAAAGCTCGTTACGTCCGGGAAAATGCCAGTAAAAGCTGCCTTTGGTGATGCCTAAGCGACGCGCGAGTGGCTCAACAGCCAACCCACCGATGCCTTTTTCTGCAATCAACTCAAGTGCTGCTTGCTCCCAATCTTTCGGGGTCAGCGAGGCTTTCTCAACAATGGCTTCTGGACGTGCGGACATGATGCTCCTAAAATATTGAACCCTCGGTTTAAAACGCAGGTCACAGTACCAATATAACCCTTTAGACCGAATTATTGACTTAAATCACTGCTAGGGACATACTCTACCGTATGGAAGCTGCCCGTAAACTCAACGATGACATCCGCCGCCGCCAAATCTGGACCGATGACGGCATTCGCTTAAGCCTCCGCTACTTTGGGGACGACCGCGCACCCTGCGTGCTCATGGCCCATGGTTTTGGGCAAACCCAGTACGCATGGGAAAACACCGGTTGGCAATTGGCCCAAATGGGCTACCAGGCCGTCAGTTATGACGCTCGGGGCCACGGTGAAAGCGACCGCGCACCCTCCGGAGAATACGATTTCGAGCAATTTGTGGAAGATTTCCGCCGCGTGTGTGCCTCTTTGCCCAACACCCCAATGGTCATTGGGGCCTCAATGGGCGGGCTGACCGCGCTGTTGGCGCACTCAGAAAAGCCTAAGGTAGATCTGAAAGCCATGGTGTTGGTGGACATTGCCCCACGCTGGGATGAGAGAGGTGTGACGGCGATGCTCGCCTTCATGCGCCAGCACCCTGAGGGGTTTGCTTCCCTTGAGGAGGCCTCAGAGTCCATTCGCGCCTTTTTGCCCCACAGACGCCGGGGCAAGCCAACCAACCCCATCAAACTCAGTCAGAACCTGCGTCAAGCCAGCGATGGCCGTTGGTACTGGCACTGGGACCCAGCGATGCTGGCCTTGGCTGAAAAAAGCGCGAACCTGCAATCTAGGCTCCAGTCAGCCAGTCGCCGTTTGCGGATTCCGACCTTGCTGATCGCTGGTGGCCAAAGCGACATGATTGGTGCCGAGCACGTCGATGAGTTCTTAAAACTTGCTCCGCATGCTGAGAAAGCAGAGGTGGCTGGCGCTGGACACATGGTCGCAGGCGACGCCAACGATCAGTTCATTTCAGCCATCACGCCATTTTTAAACACACACCGCGATAGTCCAGGAGACGACACGCCATGATGTTTCTGATCTTCACCCTTGCCCTGCTGGCCACACTCATCGGATGCGCCTTTTTCAAACTAAGCATCCCAGTCTGGACCGCCACAGTGGCACTGGTGTTGATCGGATTCACATTGATGGGCGAGCCTGGACCCATCTCATTGGTACTGGCCTGGCTGCTCTTAGCCGCAGTCGCCATCCCCTTAAACCACTTGGGTTGGCGTCGAGAATTTCTCACCGCCCCTGTCCTCAAAGCCTTCAAGGCAATGATGCCGCAGATCTCCGAAACCGAGCGGGTGGCTTTAGATGCCGGCACCGTGGGTTTTGAGGGGGAGTTGTTTGGCGGCAACCCGAATTGGGATCGATTCGTCAAACAACCTCTGGGCGAGCTCACCGTCGAAGAACAAGCCTTCTTGGATGGACCCGTTGAACAACTGTGCGACATGATCGATGAGTGGGAGACCACCCATTACCGCGCCAACTTATCCGAAGCCGTTTGGACCCATCTCAAAAAGCACGGCTTTTTTGGGATGATCATTCCCAAATCCTATGGTGGCTTAGGCTTTTCAGCCGTCGCCCACCGTGCGGTGCTACAAAAAGTCTCAGGCATGAGCTCGACTTTGGGTTCTGTGATCGCCGTCCCGAACTCATTGGGGCCGGCGGAGCTCTTGTTGCATTACGGCCGAGACGACCAAAAAGACCATTACCTCCCCCGCTTGGCCGATGGCCGTGAAGTGCCTTGCTTTGGGCTCACCAGCACCACGGCTGGCTCAGACGCCACGTCAATCGCCGATCATGGCATCGTCTGCAAAGGGCAATGGCAAGGCAAAGAAACTTTGGGGATTCGGCTCACATTTGAGAAGCGCTACATCACGCTAGCGCCTGTGGCGACTGTGGTTGGTTTGGCGTTTCGCTTATACGATCCCGACAGCCTATTGGGTGATACAGAAGACATCGGCATCACCTTGGCCTTGATTCCCGCAGACACCCCCGGAGTGGATATCGGTCGACGCCATTTCCCACTCAACAACCCATTTCCCAATGGGCCCATTCGGGGTGAAGATGTCTTTATTCCCATCGATTATTTACTCGGTGGGACGGAGTACGCCGGTCAAGGCTGGAAAATGCTCGTGGAATCCTTGTCGGTGGGGCGCGCCATTTCGCTGCCCTCATCGGCCACGGGTGGTGCCAAGATGGCGGCACTGACCACTGGAGCGTATGCACGCATTCGCAAGCAGTTCAATTTGCCCATTGGTCGTTTTGAAGGCATTGAAGAAGCGTTGGCCAGAATTGCTGGCTACACCTACGCGATCTCTGCTTTGTCTCGTCAGACAGCCACCGCCGTTGATGCGGGTGAAAAGCCATCCGTACCTGGCGCCATTGCGAAGTATCAAGCCACTGAGATGAGCCGTGAAATCATCAAAGATGCGATGGATGTTCATGGTGGCAAAGGCATCATCTTAGGCCCTAAAAATTATTTGGGCCGCGCTTGGCAAGGCGCGCCCATTTGGATCACCGTTGAAGGTGCCAACATCCTCACCCGATCGATGATGATTTTTGGTCAAGGGGCCATTCGCTGCCACCCTTATGTCTTAAAAGAGATGCAGTCGCTGGAAATTGAGAACGAGCAAGAGCGCCTAAACACTTTTGATCGCTTGTTGTTTGCCCACATTGGCCACTCCATTTCTTGTGCCGCGCGCTCTCTGGTGCTGGGCTTGAGCTTTGGTGGCTTCGCAGCCGTCCCTGGTGATAGAAAGACCAAGAAGTACTATCGGAAACTCTCCCGATACAGCTCAGCGTTTGCTTTCATGGCCGATATCACCATGCTGACCTACGGTGGCAAGCTCAAGCAAAAAGAAAAGATCTCGGGTAGGCTTGCCGATGTGTTGGGTCAGCTCTATATTTGCTCATCCATGCTCAGACGCTTTGAGCACGACAACCGACCCGCAGCCGATCAGCCGATTCTGGCTTGGGCGTTCCATGATGCCATCTACAAAATCCAGCACGCCATGCGGGGTGTGATCGATAACTACCCCATCACCTGGGTTCGTCCGTTCCTTCGCTTTGTGGTGTTCCCATTGGGCCGGGTTGAACGCGCACCCAATGACCGCTTGGGTCACAAAGTGGCGGCACTGATGCTCTCTCCCTCGGAAACGCGCCAGCGCTTGACCCGCGGCATCTACACCTCTGATCGAACCGGCCAGGCGGTGGGTGTGATCGAGGCCTTGCTGCCGGATGTCATTGCCTGTGAGCCGATTGAGCGGAAGTTGCTCAAAGCGCTGAGACAAGGTGAGATCAAAGGCTACACCTTCGATGAACAACTCGAACACGCCCGCACCAAAGGCATTTTGACCGAACAAGAAGCAAGCCTGATGGCCGATGTCCGTCGTCGCAGCTTGGATGTGGTCAGCGTCGATGACTTTGATCTGGCCACCCTGCAAGCGGGCTTGACCCGCATGGGCGACCAAATCCGCGAAGGCAAAACCCAAGAAGCCGCCTAAAGCTTCAGCCACCCCGCAAACAAGCCAATATTCTGGGGCCGTTGCTGAAGCACTCAGCCCCTCAAGATGTGGCTGCTTGGCAGCCATTGCCTACTTGAGCCAACACCACATCGCAAGTTACTGCTAGAATCTCAATCTGCAACAGGTGCTCCAAGTCATGATTTTTTGGCTGGAGTGAAACGGGAAGTCGGTGTGAATCCGACGCTGCCCCCGCAACTGTAGCCGTCGTTTCCAGTCTAGGATGATTTTTAAGAACTGGGATGCGGTTGAGACAACGCCACCCGATTGAAATTGTTGGGGAAGGCATCAACCCGGCGCCCATGCGCTGACGGAAGCCAGGAGACCGGCCTGTCGCATTGAATGACAGATGTTGCGGTGGGCAATCATCGGTCAATGGTGCGAATGGGCGCGTGAGTCACATAAAGACCCACACCCTGGTCTGCAAGCCGTTGATCATCTCTCCTACCGCCTCACTGTCTTGGCTAAAACCAAAGCGCGGGTGAGCGCGAGGAGAAAACAAACATGTCCGACCACAATCCTTGTTGGGGGGTGGCCATTCCATTGGCTTGCTCTCTAACCCTTTTTGTAATGTTTCCAGTCCATGGCTTGGCCGATGTGATGACCGATGCCATGACCGATGCCGAGTTAACGGCCTTGGGCGTTGATCCAAAAGAAAACATGATCGTCACCGCCAAACGACGGCCGGCGTCCATTGAGACCACACTGGCCAGAGCCAATGTCATCACTCGACAAGACATTGAGCAATCGCAA